>CACZSJ010000082.1 GCA_902783825.1 Oscillospiraceae bacterium
CGCTTTGGCGGTGGACAAGGACGGCAACGCCCTGGATGAGGACGGCAACAAATGCTCCGAGTCCGGAAAGACCCAAGCGACCCGAGCGAACTTCCGCTGGACGGGAGCTCCCGCGGCCGTCTACCAGCCGACGAGCTATGACGACCAAGGCAATGTTACCCGGAAGGGCAGCGTTTCCTGGCCGCTGGATACGACGGAGGTCTCAAACGAGACCTATGAGATCACCTTCACGGTCTACCCCAACCAGCAAGGCTGGGATATGATTGCGATCCTTGAAAATCACTGGAACGATCCGTCCTTCGATTGGGAAAGCGTTTCGGCCAAAAAAGTGGTCAATCCCGACGGCAGCATCGACATTTTCGAGCTGGTATGGGATGAGGCTACTCAGGAATTCATCGAAACCAACAAGAAGCTTCTTACCAAAGACGCAAACGGGGTTGTAAGGGTTGCCTCTAACGATGACGCGACCTTGACCTACCAGAAAATCGAACGGAAAGAAGTGAACGGACAGGAGACGGTTACAGAGTCGGATCCCGAAACAACGCATTATGACTCTCCCTTCATGTCCGTGGAGCCTTCGGAGTTCAAGGTTCGCAAGATCTGGAAGGATACCCTGGTACCTCGTTGGCCGGTTGAGACAGTGGACCTGGAGGTCTGGTATGTCTCTAAGGGCGATGTGGATATCGGCGGCGGCTGGTTCATGGACAGCGACACCCACGACACCACCGACAAGTCGGAGCAGGCCTTTGTGGATGAGGACGGCGTCACCTGGTACTGGAGCGCCCTGGATGAGGAAATGACCCTCAGCCAGACCCAGCATCTGGTCGGCTACATCAACATCCGGGAGCCGGACGAGACAGTGGAGGACAACGCCGAGGGCTATGGCGCTTCCAAGATAACGGTCAGTTCCTTCAACAACATGAGGGCCAACGGCTTTATTGATGAGGAGAATTATCGCATCAATGGCAGTGGGGAGCGTTTGACCAATGCCAACGGCAAGCTGATCCAGTACTTCCCCTATTGGGAGAGTGATCTGGCGGTCGCGCCCGGTCTGATCGCAACGAGCATCAGCCCGAATCCCCTGTCTGGCGCGCGCGGCCACTTCTATGCGCTGCGCGAGCAGGACAGCGATACCAACACGGGCAGTCGCTTTGTCCAGCACTTTGAGCTGACCACCGAAGTGGTCCGGCCCATAAAGCGGGACGGCGAGATGGAGGCGGCGGCCTCCATGCTCCGCGGCACCAACGCCCGAAAGGGCGAGCTGGCGGTCACCAAGATGGTGCTGACCCAGGACCGGCACGAGATCAATCCGGATGTGCCCTTCCAGGTGACGATCACCCTGACCGACCGGAACGGGAATCCGCTGGAGATGGATGCACTGGACAGCATCGATGACAACGGGCAGCCCGTCTATACCAGCGTTACCCGAAACGACATGGAGTACGTGGTTTACGATGCGGCGGGCAATGTGGTCAATATCGACAGCATTACCGGCAGCAAAACGGGCTCCTACACCGTCGGCCTGACCAGAGAGCAGATCGACGCGGGCGCCTCCACCAGAGCGTATCATAAGCCGCTTGCGTATGACGAGGCTTCCGGATGCCACAAGCTGGTGTTCAGCAAGCTGTACGCGGACTGGACGGTGGTTCTGGTGAACCTGCCCACCGACGCCAAGTGGACCGTTCAGGAGACCTATAACGAGAACACCTATTCCAACGGCTATGTCTTTGAAGGCTACACCCTGCCGGATGAGCAGTGGGGACACGATACCCTGCATCCACAGCCTCACTTCCAGCAGGACCGCGACCACTACTCGGGCGGCGTCGTGACCTACAACGAGGATGGCTCGATCAACGAAAGCGAACTGATCAAGATCACGAACTACGCCAACGATGCCTTCCACGTAGAAGACGAAGACGGCGATCTGATCGCCGCGGCAAACGGATCGGCAGCCAAGGCCATCTCCGGCTATGTGGCTTCCGACGCGGAGGAGCTGGTCGACATCCATAACACCCGCACTGCGGACGATATGGAAATCAAGAAGACCGACGAGCAGACAGGCCGCCCGCTCCAGGGAGCGAAATTTGTCCTGGAGAGCGATCGGCCCGAGACCGAATGGATTTGGCACCGGGATGTGGACGACAACGGTCAGTTCACCGGAGCCTCCTACTGGGCGGAGCGTTACGTCTTTGGCGACAACGGCGACGACCCGAACATGACGGCCGTCAAGGCGCCCGCGCACTATCCGGCTACGGTTCACATCCACGACAATACCCGCTACGTAGTCCGAGGCGACGTGATTGGCACCCTCTATGCCAAGCCCAGATCCGAGTGGACGGATGCATATACCCCGATTCCGCTGGATCTTGACGGCAACATCATTGAAAACGTCCAGTGGGTCCAGGTTCCCGCGGGAACCGATATGTCCGGGATGGTCTCCGGACGGGACTACATCACACAAGGCGGCGTGAACTACATCCTGCGGCGCTCTACCAGCGTGAACGGGGCGTACGAAAAGGTGCCGGACACCACCCAGACCCATGTGTATTACTATGTGGAGTCCGGTGAAGACGGGGTCCTGCGCGACACCGACCCGAACCACGCGGACAAGGTGAAGGAGCTGCCCATCATCGCGGGCAATTCGACCGTCTACGACATGTACGAGATCGAGGCGCCGGATGGATATGTGACCGTTCTGCGGCAGATGGGAGAGACAAATCCCGATGCCACCTGGGCGGACGCGAAGTTCACGATCTATGTCACCAGCGACCGCATGTGGGACGGCACCAACAATGTCAGCGCCCCTTACGTCCAGTTCGTGGATCCGCGAACCGGAGTGCAGCAGACAGTGGTCGGCCGCTGGGATACCACCAACATGCATTGGGATTTCGACTTCTCCATCAACAACCAGAAGGGCGAGTCCCAAGTGAAGTTGAAGAAGATCGACGCCAAAACCACCGTGGCGGTCAACGCTGCCGGCGGCATCGATCACACAGCGACACCCGGCCTGCAGGGAGCGAAGTTCAACCTCTATCGGCAGATCAACGATTCTACGGCCACGCCGACCGGCGACGGAGGAACGAGCTTCACGAATTACTACAACGTTCTGGGCACCGATGGCGTAAAGCACCACGAAGTCGGCACAGCGCTTGGCGGCCAATGGGGCTTCGGCGCAACGAAGATTTTGACCTGGCGCTACGATGCCTTTAAGAACAACACGGACGGCGGCACACTGAAACTGGACGACGCCGGCTATCTGATCAACTCACTTACCGGCGAGCGCGTGCGCAACAGCCTGGGTGAACTGATCCTGTACAAGCCGGTCTATGTGAGCCAGGGTGTGGAATTCGTCCCGGCGATCAACAAGGACGGAACCGTGCTGACCGGCCTTACGACAAATCAAAGCGGCGAGATCGATTTCGGCGACATCGCGTTCGGCACCTACTGGCTGATCGAGGCGAAAGCACCCGATGGCTTTGCCTTGGGCAAACCCACCAAGATCATTGTCGACAAGGACGGCGTAAGGTATCAGAACGAAGGACAGAACGCCAACCTCGTTTCGGACGCCTATGTGTCCGGGACCGGAAACGACAAAGTCTATGAGATCGTCGTGACGAACACCTGCGGTGTGGAGCTGCCGCATACCGGCGGAATCGGCACCCATTGGTTTACAGCAGCGGGCCTCGCGCTGATGCTCAGCGCAGCGACCCTGTTGATAAAGCAAAAACGCCGAAAGGAGGGAACACAGGGGGAATAGCGGAACCCGGCAAGGCTTGCTGGGGGACGTGAAAGCCCGAAAACCTCCACAAGCGAAACCCATAGGGCGCCCGGCTCGGGGGCAACCCACCCCCGGCCGGAAACCCCAACTCCGCCGCGATGCGGCAGACCTTAACAACAAGAGAGCAAAAGAAAAAGGAAAGAATACGAAACGAAGAAAGGAAACACAACGATGAAGAAAGTATTATCCATCCTCCTCATCGCCGCTCTGGTCCTCGCTCTGAGCGTCACCGCCTTCGCCGACCAGACTGTGAATGTGAACAACGGCGCAGGCTCCATCACCGTGGAGAATGCCACGGTGGGCCAGAACTACAAGCTGTACCAGCTGTTTGACGCCAGCTATTCTGACAATGGCAATGGCGGACAGAATGTCATCTACCGCATCTGCGGTTTCGATGAGATGGACGCCGACGAGAAGGCGGACGCTGTTGCCGTGTTCGAGGACGCTACCGCCGTTCCCGGCAAGTGGTTTAGCTGCACTGCCAACGGCGAAATCTCCGCGCGCGAGGGCTTCAATGACACCGTGCTGAGAGCCGCAGGCACTACGACAAACAGTGAAGCCGGCGAGTTCCGCACCTGGGCAGAATCCTATGGCACTCTGCTGTCTGAGGTGGAAGCCAGCGATAAGACCCTGAAGTTCGACAAGCTGGCCTATGGCTACTACATGATCACCTCCGACCTGGAGAACAGCAACATCACCCCCCCGACCAACTACATCACGGTCAACAGCAACCTGCCCGACGTGAAGGTCATTGACAAGAACCAGGGCCCCAACTGGGACAACGGCGACGACCGCCCCGGTAAGCTCATCATCGACGATCAGCCCCATTGCGGCCAGGAAGAGGGCGAAGGCTCCGAGCACACCCACACCGACGCCTGCTACCTGACGAAGGTCAATGAGGCCAACCTGGATGAGCCCATCCACTTCGACATTGGCGTGGACACCACCAACTACAACGGCGAAGCCAAGATCTGGAAGTACGTCGTGACCGATAAGATCGCTGGCGGCATGAGCTATGTTGTCGATACCGAGCACCCCGTGGTGGTCACAGTCGGCGGCGTGGAAGTCCAGCCTGCCTCTGCAAGCAATCCCAACGGCTATACCATCAAGTACTACAGCACCGAGGAATACTGGGATGCCAGCAAGGAAGTCCCCGTTGACGAGATCGAGAATGCCCAGTTCTTCCGCATCGAGCTGCCCTGGACCGATCCTGTTGGCCCCTTCTGTGCCGCCGACTGCGCGGAGAACCACACGCACAATCCCCTGAGCGAAGCCACCCATCTGTACGCCGCCGCTGCCGAGCTTCACGTGAACTACTACGCGAAGCTGGATTCCGCGAAGGCTGACAAGGTCAATTATGAGAGCGCCAATCTGAACGAGGCCAAGTTCACCTGGTACGAAGACTACAACAAGCCCACGCCCGATGGCAAGGATCCCGAGCCCAAGCACCCCAAGAAGGAGACTGAGACCTTCGTTACCGAGCTGAAGATCTTCAAGTACAAAGGCGCTGAGAAAGAAGCCCTCCAGGGCGCCGAGTTCACCCTGACCCGTGCGGACGAGAGCTTCCCCGTCTACACCAGCGGCGTGCAGTATGTTCCCTATGATGCTGCTGCCACCGATACCACCACCAACCCGTTCCACAGCTACGAGAAGGACGGCACTGCCATCAAGGCTTACTACGAGCTTAAGAGCGGCGGCTACACCGACATGGCTCCCACCGCAGAAGGCGCCAAGCCTGAGCTGTACGTGGACGGAACCGGTGCAACCAAGTTCATGAAGGACACCTTCACCGAAATCAAGAAGGAAAGCACCACCAACAACACCACGATTTCCGCCTTTGTTGACGCCAACGGTAATGTGGTATTCAAGGGCCTGGCGGAAGGCACTTACACCATCGAAGAGACTGTTGTTCCCGAAGGTTACAACAAGGCCGAGAACATCGTGATTACCGTGACCTTCGATGCGGTGAACAAGACCTGGTCTGCCAAGGACGCTGCCGGCAACGAGCTCTTTGATGGCACCGAGAAGGAAATCTATGCCGAGATCGAGAACAAGTCTGGCTCTGAGCTGCCCGAGACCGGCGGCATCGGCACCACCATCTTCTACGCGGTGGGCGCGATCCTCTTCTTCGGCGCGGGCATGATCCTGGTGACTCGCCGCAAGGCCGACCAGGGCTAAACCAGCGCAAAAAAGCAACAACAAGCAAAACCCCGAAGGGGCGCCGCACACGCGGCGCCCCCGGGGAAAGCCCTGCGGCAAGAGCTGTGCTCATGGCGGAGCCATGCGCAGAGCCTTTGCCACAAGGCGCATTCCGGGACGGTGATTCGTCCCAGGGAGTACAGGAGCCTATGGCGCGAAACAAAGCGAAAATCGAAGAGCTGAGTCCCGAAGCCAGCGCCCGCCGCGCCGCCCAGAAAAAGCGCCAGCGGAATCGGCGGCAGACCCTGCTTCTGGTGTTGATTATGCTGCTGGGCGCGGCCTTTCTGCTCTATCCCACCGTGGCCAACGAATGGAACAAGACCGTGCAGAGCCGGGCCGTGACCCGCTATCTGGACGAGATCAGCACCATCGACTGGAGCGTGGCCGAGGCCGCGATGGCAGATGCCAAGGCCTACAACCGGGAGCTGGGCGACGCCGGGATCGACTGGATGCCCAGCATGACCCGGGCCAGCAAGTACGACAAGCTGCTGAACGTGACCGGCAACGGGATGATGGGCTACATCGAGATCGAGAAGCTAAACCTGCGCCTGCCCATCTATCACGGCACCAGCGAAAGCGTGCTCAGCGCCGCCATTGGCCATCTGGAACAGACCAGCCTGCCCGTGGGGGCCGCCAGCTTCGACGAGGAGCTGGGCATTCCGATGAGTCCCGACGGTAGCCACTGTGCCCTTTCCGGCCACCGGGGCCTGCCCTCGGCCCGTCTGTTTACCGACCTGGATTTGCTCCAGAACGGGGACGTATTTACCATGTCCATCCTCAACGAGACCTATTTCTATGAGGTGGATCAGATCCGCATTGTGGATCCCCAGGACGTAGCATCCATCAAGATTGAGCCCGGCAAGGACTATTGTACGCTCATCACCTGTACGCCCTATGGCGTCAACACCCACCGGCTGCTGGTGCGGGGCGTGCGCGCCGGCACCGACGTGCTGGGCCAGTACAGTTATCGAATCCAATCCAACGCCATTCTGATTCGGCCCGTGGTGGTGGCGCCTTTCCTGGCCGCCCCCGTGCTGGTGCTGCTGTTCATCGTGGCGATGCTGGTCCCGGGCAAACGGCGGGACGACGAATAAAGGGGAATCCTCTCCCCGAAAATTGCTAACAAAGGAGGCGAAGCTATGGCAAAAAGAAAATGCAGGCTGCTGCGGCTGCTGTCCGCGGTGTTTTGCCTGATGCTGTTGCTGTCGCTGCTTCCGGCTCCGGCACTGGCCGCCGATCCGTCCGGCAATGCCCCGGATCATCCGGGCGACCTGACTGTGCGCTTCCGCCATAAGTACCAGGACGGGCAGGAACGGGATGTTCCGCAGGTGGAGGCGAGGATGTATCATGTCGCCACGATGGATCAGGACGGCGTGTTCACCGCCCTGGACGCGTTCCGGGACTACCCGGTAGATCTGGCTACCGCCGCGCCGCCAAAAAACTGGATGTCCCTGGCCGGCGGCATGGAGAACTTCGTCAATGCCCAAGGCATTCAGCCCAGCCTGGTCAAAACCGCCGACAACACGGGCTATGTTCTTTTTGACGGTCTGGAGCCCGGGCTGTATCTGTTCCTCTTTGGCGAAGGAATCCACCCGGACTATCCTCACATCCGCGTAGGCTTTATGCCCACGCTGATGAGCATGCCCTATCGGGGGCTGATCAACTGGAATGAGGATCAACTGTCCACGACCCATGTGCAGAATCAGGAAGATCCCAGCGTCTGGGATTTTGCCTTTACCATCGTGCCCAAGCCTCAGGAATCCCAGGCAATCTGCCGCCTGCAGAAGGTTTGGGACGACAGCGACAACCGTGATCAGACGCGGCCTCAGAGCCTTTCCATCGAGGTGGAATATGAGGATGGGGTCAAGCAGACAGTAGAGCTGACTGCGGAAGACGGCTGGCTTTTGGAGTTTCAGGCGAATTCCGAGCAAAAGGTGAAAAACCTGCGGGAGCTGAACTTGCCCGCGGACTACGTGATGAAGGGCTGGGAGGCCGTGGGAGCCACCATCCAGATCACCAACGTGTACGTCCCGCCCACGCCCACGCCGCCGCCGACCGCGGAAGTGACGCCGACGCCGCCATCACCCACGCCGACCCCGCCGGTGTCTCCCGACAATGAAACGCCGGACCCGACGCCGACGCCTCCGCCCAGCCCCAGTCCCACACCCAAAGCGCCGCCTCAGAAGCTGCCCCAGACGGGTGTGCTGTGGTGGCCGGTGCCGATTCTGCTGGGCTCCGGCACGGCGCTGATCCTCTTTGGCTGGATCCGCCGCCGCTTTGGAAAACCGCAATGAGAGAGAAACACAATACGCGGGGCGTTCTGTCCATGGTGATAGGCGCCCTGCTGGTTTTGGCCGGCATGGGCCTGACCGGGTATAATATGTATGACGACGCCCGCGCCGGGCGGGAGTCCTACGAGATTGTGCAGATCCTGGCCGAGGATCTGCAGCCCGAGCTGCTGCACCCCTCCTCCTCCCTGGAGACGGAGGAAGAGATCCTGGTGGAGGACAATCGCACGCTGCCGGTCAAGAATGTCCACGGACGACAGTATGTGGGCCTGCTGCAGATCCCCAAGCTGAACCTGGAGTTGCCGGTGCAGACGCCCTGGAGCCTGGACAATCTGGCCGTTACGCCCTGCCTCTATGCCGGGGATCCCTATCACAACAATCTGGTGATCTGCGCCCACAATTTTGACAGCCACTTCGGCCAGATCAAAACCCTGGAGGAAGGGGACGAGGTCCTGTTCGTCGCCATGGACGCGGAGGTGTTTCATTATAAGCTCTCCGCGCAGGACGTGCTGACGCCTACCTCCGTGAAGGAGATGACCGAGGGCGCGGATTGGGACATGACCCTCTTTACCTGCACCCTGGGCGGCGAATACCGGGTGACGGTGCGCTTTGTGCGCCAGCAGGATTTGCAGAAATAGCGCACAGAAGAGAAAAGCAAAGGCTCGACGCGAACGTCTCGCGTCGAGCCTTTGCTTTTCTCGGCTTCAGCTTTGGTCGCTGCCTCGGCCATGCTCGGCCAGCATCCGGTCCTTGAGGGCCATGAGCCGCTCGGACAGGTCCACATAGTACTGATGCGGATAGTCAAAGCGCTTGACCTCCGGCCAGAGGGTGCTGACCTGGTAGGCGCAGTAGGTCTTGATCTCCCGGAGGCTGGGCAGCTGGTAGACCAATTCGCCCTTCTGGAAGATGGGCACCATCAGCTCCACCGCGTGGAAATTCTCCATGAGCTTGCGCTTCCACCGGGCCTGGGGATCGCAGATCTCCAGGGGCTGGCTGTCGTCCACGACCTCGTCGTGCAGGCAAATGTAATCCGCCTCGGCCATGCCCGATTCCCGATTGTAGAAGCGGTAGAGCTTCTTGAAGCCGGGGTTGGTGATCTTGCCCACGTTTTCGCTGACCTTGATCTTGGGCGTGATTTGTCCTTGCTCGTCCTCCAAGGCGCAGAGCTTATACACGCCGCCAAAGACCGGCGCGCTCTTGGCCGTGATCAGCCGCTCGCCCACGCCGAAGGAGTTGATCTTGGCGTCCTGCCGCAGCAGCTCCGAAATCAGACGCTCGTCCAGGGAGTTGGAGGCGGTGATGGCGCACTCTGTCCAGCCTGCCTCGTCCAGCATCCTGCGGGCCTGCTGGGTCAGATAAGCGATGTCGCCGGAGTCCAGCCGGATGCCGCATTTGCGGATGCCCAGAGGCTTGAGGATGTCATTGAAGGCGCGGATGGCATTGGGAATGCCGGATTTGAGGGTGTTGTAAGTGTCCACCAGCAGGGTAGCGTTGTCCGGGTATACCCGGCAATAGGCGGCAAAGGCCTCATACTCGCTCTCGAACATCTGCACCCAGGAGTGGGCCATGGTGCCCGCGGCGGGTACGCCGTAGATCTGGTCGGACACGGTGCAAGCGGTGCCGGCGCAGCCGCCAATGAAGGCGGCTCGTGCCCCGGTGACCGCCCCGGTGATGCCCTGGGCGCGGCGGGAGCCGAATTCCAGCACGGCACGCCCGTCCGCCGCCCGGCAGATCCGGTTGGCCTTGGTGGCGATCAGGCTCTGGTGGTTGAATTCCAGCAGCATGTAGGTTTCCAAAAGCTGGGCCTGGATGGCAGGCGCCCGGACGGTGATCACCGGCTCCCGGGGGAAGATAGGCGTCCCCTCCGGTACGGCCCAGATGTCGCCGGTGAAGCGGAAATTCCGCAAATAGTCCAGAAAGCCCTCGCTGAACATGCCCCGGCCCCGGAGGTAGGCGATGTCCTCCTCGTCAAAGTGCAGCTTCTGGATATAATCCACGATCTGTTCAAGGCCTGCGGCGATGGCAAAACCGCCGCTGTCGGGCACGTCCCGGAAAAACACGTCGAAATAGGTGACGCGATCCTGCATATGGTTTTCAAAATAGCCGTTGCCCATGGTCAGCTCATAAAAGTCGCAGAGCATGGTCAGGTTGATCCCGTTGGCGCTTTTCATGTGTGGCCCTCCTTGCTTGTGAATCGCTGTTTTGATTGTTCCAAGTTCTCATTATATAGTCTGCCCGGGAGAAAGGCAAGAAATTTGTGGAATCCGCCGCCGGGGCGCCGTGGGCAGGAATCTCACGGGAGAAGGTTGACTTTGCCCGAGACTTGGTATATGCTAAAACAACACGAAAGCAGATAAAAAACGGGCGGTGCGCCGCCGCGAAAGGCGAACTTGCATGGAAGAGTTTTTCGTCTCCGGTCGGACAGAATTGGCCGGCAACCATACAGACCATCAGAACGGCCGCATTCTGGCGGCTGCCATCGATCTGGGGATCACCGCCCGGGCGAGGCCCAACGGTGATGGGGTGATGCGGATTCGCTCCCAGGGCTTCGAGCCCTTTGAGGTGCGAACCAATCATTTGGCTGTCCGCACGCAGGAGTTTGGCACGCCCAAATCCTTGGTGCGCGGTGTGGCCGCCGCGTTTGACCAGATAGGACTGCGGATCGGCGGCTTTGACGCGGAGCTGGAAAGCAGCCTGCCTGTGGGGGTCGGGCTCAGCTCCTCCGCGGCCTTTTCCGTGCTCGTGGGGCGGATCCTCAGCGCCCTGTTCAACGACGACGGTGTGGAACCCATCGTACTTGCCCGGGCTGCCCAGGCGGCGGAAAACCGCTATTTCGGCAAGCCCTGCGGCTTGATGAGTCAGCTGGTCTGCGCCATGGGCCACACGGTCTACGCGGACTTCAAGACGGGACAGATTGAGACCCTCCAGGCGGATTTTTCCGCCATGGGCTTGACCCTTTGTCTTACGGACACCGGCGGCAGCCACGCCGGGCTGGACACCTCCTATGCCCGCATTCCGGCGGATATGGTCTATATCGCCAATCTGTTTGACAAGGGCGTGCTGGGGGACGTGGATCCGGAAGCGTTTTACAGCAAAGGATGGGATCCGGCCAATCGGCCGGTCCGGCGGGCGATGCATTTCTTCGGCGAGAACGAGCGGGTGCCCCAAATGCGGGATGCACTGAAAGCCGGCGATGGGGACGCTTATCTGCGCTTGATGAACGAGTCCGGTCGCTCCTCGGAGGAGCTGCTCAACAACATCATCACCAGCGCCAGCGGAGACACCAAGCTGGCCAAGGGACTGGAAGAAAGCGCTAAGCTGCTCCAGGGCAAGGGAGCCTGGCGGGTTCACGGCGGCGGCTTCGGCGGCTGTGTGCAGGCGCTGATGCCCAGCCAGGAATTCCCCGTGTATCGGGCGGCCATGGAGGAGAGCTTCGGTGTGGGAAGCTGTCGGGAGATCAAACTGGCCTGAACAGGCAAGCAAGAAGGAACTCGGGAGGCTGTACAGCCTCCCGAGTTCCTTCTTGCGTTTAGTCCGGGGCGGGGAGAAACACCCGGTCCGGATCGTACAGCATCAGAAATTCTTCAAAGCAAATGTCGTTGTCCATGATGTATCGGGCGGCTTCTTCTCCCACGTAGCGAAAGTGCCCTTCCGTACAGGGTGTGCCGTAATAGGACTCTTTGCCGTGGGGATAGCGGTCGATGAAGCCGTACTCGGCACAGTGTTCGTGCAGCCACTGATACAGCTCGGTCTCCTCAAAGCCTTCGTTCTCGAAATACTGATAGTATGCGTTGCGCCCGTAATCTTCTGTGAAATCCAGAGCCAGACCCAACTGATGCTCGCTGCAGCCGGCGCCGGGATAGATAGCGGCCACAGCTTCGGCGCTGCCGTATTGGACGATCATGTTCTGATAGAGCATGAACAGAAACTCAAAATTCCGGTAGGCAACGGCGATGTAAGCCTTGTAACCGGCGGCACGCGCCCCCTGCACGAAAGCATAGGCCTGCTGCATACAGCGAGGGTCAATGCCCTGCCCTTCGATGCCGCCGTATTCGGGAATGTGATACTCGGAAATGCCGTTATACGTATTGGCCAGCTTGAATTCCCAGCTGTCGATATCCACGTCCGGCGGCGCGGGCAGACCCTTGGCAGCGGCGCGACCCTCGGGCGTGTCTGGCGGCGGGGTAGGCTCCGGCGTGGGCGTAGGCTCCGGTGTGGGTGTGGGCTCCGGCGTTTCCTCGGGGGCGGGATCCGGCGCGGCGGACACCGTGGGCGCGACAGGGTTTGAGGCCCTTGCCCCGCAGGCGGCCAGCCCCATCGGAGCCAGCAGAAGGCTTACTAACAGAAGCAGCCCCAGGGCGGCGCGCAGCTTGCTTTTCTCATGTTTCATAGACAAATCTCCCGAAGGATGCAGGATTTACTCAACACCATAGAGCGCCAGGAATTCCTCCAGGCAGAGATTGTTCTCCATGATATACGTGGCGGCTTCCTGGCCCACGTAGCGGAAGTGCCAGGATTCGGCCATCACATGGGTGATGTCCCGTTTGTCCTGGGGGAAGCGAAGGATGAAGCCGTACTCCGCGCAATGCTCCGCCAGCCATTTGACGGTGGGAAGATCGGCCAGGGAGTCGTTCTTGATCTCGTGATAATAGTCCGTTATATCGCAGCACAGGCCGGTCTGATGCTCGCTGCAGCCGCCGGGCATGGTGATGTAATGCCCCTCGGCGTTTTTGCCGTCGCTGATCCCGTTGTTGGCGCAGACACGCTGAAAATTCTGCTGCTGGATATAGTAGCTGCGGTAGCCGGAGGACAGGAAGACGGGAAGCCCTGCGGCCTTGCAGGCCTGCGTCATATCGATCAGCGGCTGGGCGATCATCTCATCCACAACCTGGCGGTTGCCATCGTAGCCGGTACGGATTTCCGTATCGTCACCCACCATGTTCAGGTAGACCAGGTTAGCCGGCTCGTAATCCACGGGATCCAGGGGATGATCCCCATTGACCAGAACGTACTGGGGCAGGCTCACGTCAATCTCCGGCGGCTTGGGCAGGCCCAGAGCCAGGGCCTTGGCTTCGGGGGAATTGGGATCCAGGGTGGGCTCCGGTGTAGGTTCGGGCGTGGGTTCCGGCGTCGCCTCTGCCTCGGACGCGGGCTGATCCGCAGCCTGGGGCGTGGGCTTGGCGCTGCTGCGGGGGTTCAGGATGGGCTTTGCGGTCTGCCCCACCGCCGTCCAGGGCTCATAGGTCTCTCCGGGGGCGCCCAGATCCTCGCTGAACGCGGAAATGGAAAAATGATAATAGGAATAAACCACCAGCAGGGCCAGTGCAAAAATGGCCAGCAGGATACGTCCAAACAGTTTGGGCCTCATCAGATGGTTACCTCCGACTTCAAAAAACTACACTTCATAATAGCATTTTGCGGCTTTTCGGTCAACATTATTTTGTTGAACCGGGCTGCTGCTTCTGTTATAATAATACAAAGATGGCAAAAGCCCCATGGCGGGCTTGCCACGCATCC
>CACZSJ010000083.1 GCA_902783825.1 Oscillospiraceae bacterium
GCGGAGAAAGCGAAAAAACCCTTGCAATCGGCGGAGGGCTGTGGTACAATCCAGCTTGCGCCATGTAACTATGCCGCTTTTGCGGGCAAATCATGGCAGCCCGAGATGAGGAGAATTGCAGCATGAAAGAAGGAATCCATCCCAATTACCAGCCGACCACCATTCGCTGCGCTTGCGGCAATGTGATCGAGACCAGCTCCACCAAGCAGAACATCACGGTTGAAATCTGCTCCAAGTGCCACCCGTTCTTTACCGGCAAGCAGAAGCTGGTTGACACCAGCGGCCGTGTGGACAAGTTCAATCGGAAGTACGGCATCAAGTAATTGGGCTTCAGGCCTGTAACACAGGAAGAGCCGCGGCATCTGCCCGCGGCTCTTCCTGTGTTTTTTCAGCTTTCCATCTGGCGACCCAGAAACAGGGCGATGGCGGTGGCTAACTTCTGCTCCGCCTCCGTACTCGGGGCGCTGCCCCGGGGCGTGACAAACAGCACACAGCCCATCACATCCCCTTCGGCGAGAATGGGCGCGGCGACGGACAGGCAGTAATGCTCATCCGCGGTGGAGACGGGAAGGCTGCTGCCGCCGCTGTTGTGACGGTAAACGCTCCGCCCGTCCATGATCTGACTCAGCTGCGCACTGACGGGCTTTTCCATCAATTCCCGGCGGGCGCCGCCGCTGATGGCAATGACACTGTCTCGATCGCAGACGGCGGCGATGCCATCTGTAGCCCGGCGCATGCTGTCGCAGATCTCCGCAGCAAACGTCGAGAGTTCTCCGATGGGAGAGTACTTTTTAAAGATCAGCTCTCCGTCTTTTTCTGTAAAAATCTCCAGCGGGTCGCCCTCGCGGATGCGCATGGTGCGGCGTATCTCCTTGGGGATGACGACACGCCCAAGATCGTCGATCCTGCGTACGATACCGGTTGCTTTCATATAGTAAAATCCTCCTGCGCTTCTATCTGTTGTCACGGATAGTATTTGCAGGAGGATTTTTCTTATGCAAGGCTTTCCTGCGCCAGCAGGAGGAAAAAGCGGAGGATTTTGTCGGCCGACGAAAGAAGCATATCCCTCGTCCCTGCGGTCGTTTTCCGCATTTTGCCGCTTTGCAGGCTGTCTGCGGGCCTCCGGCAATTTGCCGTCAACCTTGCATCTTTTCCGCCGTTTCCGCCATGGTTGCGGCTGCAAGTCCGAGCAGCTCGTTCACAAGCGTTTCCGTCGCGGCCTCATCCACAGCCATGGCGTCCAGGAAGGTAATATCCTCTTTGGAAAGAGAGGTAAGCGTGGTCTGGTAAATGCCGTGAATACGAAAATGCAATTGACAAGGCCATGCACAAAAAATTATACTTGTTACGAAAAGTGAAAAAAGAAAGAAATTGATAAGAGTGAAAAGGCGAGATTCGGATAGGGAAAACCATTTTATGACCGAGAGATCTATCGTTTGAAAGTCATCAATTATACGGTAAAGAAATTGGAGAACACCACATTACCCGCAGCCAAAACGCCGGCATAGGGGTCTTGGGCCGATGGGAGAATGCGAAGCTCCCGCTCGCCGCGATCCAGTGCTTTGGCCTTGATTTCCCGGCGCAGTCTCTGGGCCAGAAGCTCATAGCGATAGCAAATGTCTCCCGCTAAATAGATGGTGTCCATGGGAATCAAGTTCAGCAAATTAATCAGTCCGGCGGATAGATATAGAGCCTCCCAGTCCAGAAGCCTCCTCGCCTCTGCATTTGTCCCCGCGTTGTCGACCAGATGATGCCAGTCGGGAAAGCCCGTTCCTTCCAGCAAGGCGGGAATGGAGGCATATGCTTCCAAGCACCCACGGTTTCCACATTCACACTGTCGTCCGTCAAACTGAATGGTTGTATGCCCCAGTTCTCCCGTAAAGTGCCCGGAATTCCCCAGGAGCTTCCCGTCGGACATGATCGCCGCACCGATACCGATGTCGACAAACACAAGCATAAAGTTGTTGCTTTGCCCCATTTCCAACTGCTGAAGCGCCAGCGCGCTAACGTCATGCTCCAGGTAAACCGGCATATCCAGGCCCTCGGCAAGGCGTTTGCTGATTTCCACACCATGCCAACGCTCAAATCGAGGTGGGTTCAGGATCCGACCGCCGGGGCAATCCAGCGGCCCGGGGGAACTGACGCCGACGCCGAGCACCTTGTCTCGTGGTACAGTGGAGAGAAAAGCCTGTAATGCCTCAAGAATCGCGTCGATCATATTGTCCTGTTCCGGGAGCCGTCTGCAGTCCAGCAAGGTCCCCGTCATGTCGCACAGGCCTACATTGCAGCCCTTTCTGGACAATTCCACGGCAAGCGCATAGTAGCAGCCCGCCTGCAGCGCCAGCGGTGTGGCGCTGCGTCCTCGGCCAACAGATTGCGGGGCAAGCTCCGTCACAATCCCGCCGTTGAGCAGTTCTTCCACAATCAGCGACGTCGCCCCTCTGGTCAGGCCCGTAGCCCGCGCCAAATCCGCACGACTCATCGCCGTGTGGCGCAGCATACGCAGAATGGCCTTGCGGTTGTATTCCTTGATATAGTCGGCGTTGCGCGGTTTCAATGACATAGTCAGATCTCGCTTTCGTTTTCTTCGCTGTCCTTTCTGCTGTCAAGCCGCTTGACACGATTGGGCAGCGCATGATCAGGATACCAGAATATATTGTACATGCTGGGAGGAGGATGCAAACGATGAAAGCACTCGGCATAGATGTGGGGACAACATCTGTCTCCTTTGCCGTTTTTTCCGAAGGAACGGGCGTTTTGGAAACACGCTCTTTCCCCAACAAAACACTTGTGTCTTTGGAAAGCTGGGCGCGCCTGCAGTCGCCTTCCGATGTGCTGACGGAGATCCACGTACAGCTTGACCGCTTGCTGAGCTGCCATCCGGACATCCGTGCCATCGGCGTTACAGGACAGATGCACGGTATTGTCTATCTCGACGCTATCGGCGAGCCGGTCAGCCCGCTGTATACCTGGCAGGATGGTCGAGGCGATCTGCCTTATGACGGCGCCGCCAGTTGGGCGCAGCACCTGTCCCAAACCACAACTTACCCACTATCAACCGGCTACGGAATGGTGACCCATTTTTATAATCTTCGCCATGGGCTGGTGCCGGAAAACGCCGCGTATCTGTGCTGTATCGGGGACTATATCGCCATGAAGCTGGCCGGGCTTTCAGCCCCGTTGATGGAGCCGAGCAACGCGGCAGGCATCGGGCTGTATAAGCTGCAAGAAGGGTGCTTTGATGCGGAAGCTCTGCGTCAGGCGGGAATCGACGGGAAAATCCTTCCGCAAATAATAAAAAGGCCCCTTCTGGGCACTGGTGCGTTGGGTGTTCCGGTATATGCCGCAATCGGGGATAATCAGGCGGCTTTTTGGGGCGCGGTCGGGAAACGGCAAGACACCTTGTCGATCAATGTGGGTACCGGCAGCCAGATCGCTGTCTATTCCCGCGAATATCTTGCCGTGCCCGGGCTGGAGACCCGCCCCTTCCCCGGCGGGGGATGGCTGCTGGTCGGCGCGGCCCTTTGCGGCGGAAGAAGCTACGCGTTGCTGGAAAGCTTCTTTCGCCAAACGGTCAAGATGGTCACCGGGCTTGATGCCTGCGTCTATGATGCCATGAACCGGGCGCTGGATGAGGCGGGGGCGATAAAGGACGTTCCTCTTACCGTCACCACCTTTCAAGGCACGCGGCAGGATCCGGCGCTTCGCGGCAGCATCTCCGGCATCGGAACGGACAATTTCACCCCGATCCATTTCATGCACAGCGTCCTGCACGGCATGGCCCGTGAGCTGCGCAACATGTACGACCTTTACACAGCGGCAACGGGCGACAACAAAGCAAGCCTCGTTGGTTCCGGCAACGGCTTACGAAAAAACCCGCATCTCCTCCACGCGCTGGAAGATGTTTTTGAACGCCCCGTCTGCCTGTCGCCTTGGGCAGAAGAGGCAGCCTGCGGCGCTGCCCTGTATGCTGCAGCGCAGGAAAACGCCGTCAACTGAGCGGCGCTGCCGCAAGCGTCCGCATGGCGCTGAGAACCGCATCCTTTTCCGGGATGCTGGGAATCCCCCCGTAATGCTCCGTCGACAAACTGGCAGCGGCAACTGCAAAGCACCCAATATACGCAAGGTCTTCCGCTGTCAAGCCGTCAATCGGCTTGTCCAGAAGCAGCAATCTGGCAAGTGCGCTGCCGCCGAAGATGTCTCCCGCGCCGGTGGTATCTACGGGATGCACGTTCGGACAGGGCGAGCGGAACAGGGCGTTCCTGGTTTTCAACAGGCATCCGGCTGCTCCGAGCGTGACCATGGCAAGGGATACGCCGCACTCCGCCAGCAGTTTCTCGGCCCCCTCGTCCGGGCCGCAGTCCCACAGAAAGCGCAACTCTTCGTCGCTGATTTTAACCACATCCGCCTGGTGCAGGCTCCACAGGATCTGCTCCCGTGCGGCCTGCTCACTTTCCCAGAGCGGCTTGCGCAGATTGGGGTCGCAGCTGATGAGCTTTCCTGCCCTCCTGGCATAGGAGACACAGGCTTGGGTGGCCGTGCGCACCGGCTCCGTCGTCAGGCTCAGCGTGCCAAAATGAAAAACCCGGGCTTCGTCCAGCAGTCTTTGATCGATCTCTTCCCAGCACATGCAGGTATCCGCCCCGGGTTTGCGGGCAAAGGAAAAAGACCGCTCGCCGTTTTGGTTGATCGTCACGAAAGCCAGCGTGGTAAACACGGAAGCATCCGTCACGATTCCCCGGGTCTCGATGCCTGCGTTTTTCAGGGTACCCAGAAGCAAACGGCCGAAGGCATCGTCTCCTACCTTGCCTAAAAGCGCCGTCTTCTTCCCGTAGACGTTCAGCGCGGCAAGGAAATTCGCCGGCGCGCCGCCGGGATTGGCTTTCATCGTGGGGTAGCCGCTGTCGTCCACGGAAAGGGACGCAAAGTCAATCAGCAGTTCTCCCAGCGCGACTACATCAAGCATGCTGTTCTCTCCTGTCTCTTAATCCTTTGCTGCGGGATATTCTGTGCACAGCAGGCGGTAGGGAGCCTCATCCTCTTCGATGGTGGGGAAGCGGCCCATTGGCGGGTTGAAGCGATTGTCATTCTGATCGTCATTGCACTGGCTGACCTCGCCCAGCAGCACATTTCCGGTGCCCGGCTCAACCTCAAAATCGTGGTACAGGCGCTGCTGAATGTAAATGGACTCGCCGGGTGTCAAGCGAATCTGCGTGCCGGCCGGCACGGTGTAGCTGCGGCCGTCTGTATGCACGGTGACGTCGCTTTCGTAGTCAATGGATTCATCCGGCAGGGAATTGTACACCCGGATCAGCACGTTTCCACCGCCGCGGTTGATGATGTCCTCGGTTTTGTACCAGTGAAAATGATTGGGGGAATACTGGCCTTCCTTGAGGAACAGCAGCTTTTCGGCGTAGACCTTCGGATATTTGCCCGGCATGGTCTGGCTTCCGTTGCGGATGGTGATAAGAGAAAAGCCCATTTTCTCAAAGTCGCCCATACCGTAGTCGGTGATGTCCCAGCCCAGGCAGCAGTCACGAACCTCGTCATATTCATGCCCCTTTTCCGCCCACTCCGCCGGGGTAAAATGGCAGAATGGGGGCAGATAACAGCAGTATTTCTCGCACATACGCTCCAGCTCACGCAGAGCCTTGTTGATTGCCGAACGCTTCATAGTAAATCTCCTTTACGAGGAATGGTTGTCCGCACATAAGGCAGGGGGATACCTCCGCTGCAGCAGGAGCATCCCTCCGCTTTAGGCCCGTATCCTTGTATGTCAGAAATCAGATTTTGGACAAAAGCGCCGGATTTCCGGCGCTTTTGTCCTGTGAAAAGGCTTTACTTCTTCAGAACCGAAACGCCGGTGTCGGTCAC
>CACZSJ010000084.1 GCA_902783825.1 Oscillospiraceae bacterium
CTTCAACAACATTTTTGCCAAGCCTCTGGAAGCGGTGAACGTGTCCGCTCTGGACAAGTTCGAGGACGGCGCTGTGGTAGACGCCCAGGCGCTGCTGGACGCGGGCATCCTCTCCAAGTGCAGATATGGTGTGAAAATCCTTGGAAACGGCGAGATTTCCAAGAAATTGACGGTCAAGGCTGCTGCTTTCTCCGAGTCCGCAAAAGCAAAGATTGAAGCGGCTGGCGGAAAGGCAGAGGTGATCTAAGTGCTTCAAACTCTGCGCAACGCATGGAAGATTGAGGAGCTGCGCAAGAAGATCCTCTTCACCCTGCTGATTATTCTGCTGTACCGCCTTGGCAACGCCATTCCGGTACCCTATGTGAATGTGGCTGCCCTGCAGTACTACTTCACCCAGCTGCAGAATACGGTGCTGGGCTTGTACAACGTCATGTCCGGCGGCGCGTTCTCCCAGGCGACGATTTTCGCCCTGTCCATTCAGCCCTATATCAACGCCTCCATTATCATCCAGCTGCTGACCATTGCGATTCCCGCACTGGAGCGGCTGAGCAAGGAAGGCGGCGAGGAAGGGCGCAAGAAGATCGCCTCCATCACCCGTTACGCAACCGTGGGCATCGGCCTTCTCATGGGCTTTGCCTACTTCATGCTGATCCGCAACAACGGCCTTCTGGATCCCGTGGCGCAAGACAGCGTCTGGGCCGCGATCGTCATCGTTCTGACCTTCACCTCCGGCTCCGCGCTGATCATGTGGCTGGGTGAGCAGATCACGGAGTTTGGCATCGGAAACGGCATCTCCATGATCCTGTTTGCCAGCATCGTGTCCCGGCTTCCCACCAGCATCATCACCAGCATCCGCAACGTTGCCGCCGGCAACCTGCAGTGGTGGGTGGCTGTGCTGATGTTCCTGGGCGCCCTGGCCATCATCGTCCTCATCGTCTTCGTCAGCGACGCCGAGCGCCGCATTCCCGTGCAGTACGCAAAGCGCGTGGTTGGCCGTAAGATGTATGGCGGACAGAGCACGCATCTGCCTATGAAGGTGAACATGTCCGGCGTTATGCCCATCATCTTCGCCCAGTCCATCGCATCCCTGCCCGCGACCATTGCGGCGCTGGTGGGCAGCGGTTCGGACAACTGGTTTATGCGGCTGTTTGACACCACCTCCATCGCGTATGCCGTCATCTACTTCCTGCTGATCCTCTTCTTCGCGTATTTCTACTCCACCATCCAGTTCAATCCGGTGGAAGTGGCCAACAACCTGAAGAAGAACGGCGGCTACATCCCTGGCTTCCGCCCGGGCAAGCCCACCAGCGAGTTTATCCAGAAGGTGCTCAATAAGATTACTCTGTTCGGCGCCATCTACCTGGGTATTATCGCTGTGGTGCCCATCCTGGTGGCTCATTTCAGCGACGCGTCCGCCCTCACCGGGATTTCCCTGGGTGGCACGTCCATCATCATCGCGGTAGGCGTTGCGCTTGAGACCGTCCGCGCCCTGGAGGCCCAGATGATCATGCGCAACTACAAAGGCTTCCTGTCCTGATTGCGAGGAGGAAATCGTATGAGACTGATCCTGTTAGGCGCCCCAGGTGCCGGGAAGGGTACTCAAGCGGAGATTCTGAGCAGATTGCTCCAGATTCCTACTATTTCCACAGGCAACATCCTGCGGGCCGCCATGAAAGAAGGCACGCCCGTGGGACTCCAGGCAAAAGCGTACGTTGACGCCGGCAAGTTGGTTCCCGACGATGTGATCATCGGCATCATCCGGGAACGGCTGGCCCAGCCCGACTGTGCCGGCGGCTATATCCTCGATGGTGTCCCTCGGACCATCCCCCAGGCACTGGCCATGGAGGAGATGGGCGTGGAAGTGGATTGCGCCTTGTCCATTGAGATTGAGGACCAGGTCATCGTAGAACGAATGACCGGCCGCAGAACCTGCAAGGACTGCAGCGCCACCTTCCACGTGGTAGCCAATCCGCCCAAGAAGGAAGGCGTTTGCGACTTCTGCGGCGGCGAGCTGTCCATCCGCAAGGATGACGCGCCGGAGACGGTGAAAGCCCGTTTGGCCACCTATCATGAGGAGACCGAACCCCTGAAGGCCTTCTATGCTGAGCGGGGCAAGCTCCGCAGTGTGGAGAATCAGCCCAGCATTGAAGAAACCACGCAAGTCATTTGCCAGGCTCTGGAGATTGCGTGAATGTCTGAGAGCATTTATATCAAATCCCCCAGAGAGATCGAGCGGATGCGTCAAGCCGGCAAGATCACAGCCGGCGCGCGGAGTATTGCGCGCCAGGCTGTCGCCGCCGGTGTGACCACCGGCGAGATTGACCGGCATGTACGTGAGTATATCAGGAAAGCCGGCGCAAGCCCCACCTTTTACCGGTACAAT
The DNA here is from genome assembly GCA_902783825.1 of Oscillospiraceae bacterium. Taxonomy (GTDB): domain Bacteria; phylum Bacillota; class Clostridia; order Oscillospirales; family Oscillospiraceae; genus Limivicinus. Next base: position 2,384 of record CACZSJ010000084.1, read on the forward strand.
GGATTTCCCGGCAATGCCTGCATCTCCGTCAACGAGGAGGTCATCCACGGCATCCCCGGCAAGCGCGTGATCCACGAGGGAGACATTGTCTCCGTGGATGTGGGCGCCACCTGGGAAGGCTTCGTGGGAGACTGCGCGGGAACCTATCCCTGCGGGGAGATCAGCGAAGAGGCCAGGCGGCTCATAGAAGTGACCCGGCAGAGCTTTTTCGAGGGCATCCGCTTCGCCAGAGTGGGCTACCGCGTTTCCGACATTGGCGCAGCCATTCAGGAATATGTGGAAAGCCACGGCTTCGGCGTGGTGCGGGACTATGTGGGGCACGGCGTTGGACATCAGCTCCATGAGGCGCCGGAGATTCCCAATTACAAGACGCCCGGCCGTCGGCCGGATCCGCGGCTGGTAAAGGGAATGACCATTGCCATCGAGCCCATGGTAACCTACGGCGGCTACGAGGTGAAGACCCTGGCCAACAACTGGACCGTGGTCACGGTGGACGGATCCCTGGCGGCGCACTACGAGAACACGGTGCTGATCACCGACGGCGAACCTGAGATACTCACAATGGCAGAGGATATTTGACAAACACGTCACCGAATTTGGAGGGAATTGTACTTTGGCAAAAGACGATGTAATCGAACTCGAGGGCACGGTCGTTGAATCCCTGCCCAACACCATGTTCCAGGTGGATATCGGCAATGGCCACACGATCCTGGCGCACATTTCCGGGAAGCTGCGGATGAACTTCATCAAGATCCTGCCCGGCGATAAGGTCACGGTGCAGATGTCTCCCTATGACGTCACCCGCGGCAGAATTACCTGGAGAAGCAAGTAGGAGGTATACAAA
>CACZSJ010000085.1 GCA_902783825.1 Oscillospiraceae bacterium
CGTGCTGGCGGGGATTCTGGTTGGCACAGGGGTGATTTTGGCCTGGTTGACGGGCACCGGCAACGTAACCTATGGGAAAGGCCTTGGTTACAGCGGCTGGGTGATCGATGCCAATCGCAATGCCCATAGCATCATTCTGGTGATCTTGTCTGTTTTTTGCACAAGCCTTGCCGTCCGCTGGGGTAAAAAATGGCTTATGATTTTGGGGCCGCTGGGTGTTGCGCTTGTGCTGATTACCAACGGCACAAAGGGCTGTTACTACTCGATCTTCGCCATCTTTGGCGCCTTGACTGTTTTTCTGCTGATGGAAAAGCCGGTTTTGGGAAAACGGTTTAACCGGACCGGGATTCTGATCCTGACGCTTCTGATGCTGATTTCCGCGGCGATCTATCCTTATACGCCGAGAGCGAGAGTGACGGCTATGGAAAGTACCGTTTATGGGCGCCAGGGAGAAATCGAGGCCAGCGCCGCCGCTCTGGGCTATGACGTGGCTCAAATGACCCCGGAAGAGCGCTTTGAGAACGAGGAAGTTCGCGGCGTGTTTGCATATTATTACTATCGATATTTCATTGGCGTATTGCCGGACATTTTCGACCGCTTCGGCATGGATCGGGTATTGCAGCACTATAACATGACCACGGATGTGGGCAAGCTGATTAATACCCGCGTGCTCAAGCTGGCATATTCCGATATGATCTGGGAAGATTCGGATGCCCTTACCAAGCTGGTGGGCTTTGAGGTATCGGAGATCGGCTTCGATGGGATTCACGATTTGGAGAATGATTGGCCGGCCATCTTTTACTATTACGGTGTTTTGGGCTGCACGCTGTATGGCCTGTTTGTGGCCTGGTTTTGCTATTTGATCGTGCGTCGACTGCGGCGGGATTTCCGTGGGAGCTTCACCATGGAAAACTATATGCTGCTTTTGTGCTTGGCTCTACAACTGGGGCTGGCGCAATTCTCCGGCGCGCTGCTGCGCCGACCGAATGTTTCCATTTACCTGTCCCTGGTGCTGGGGCTGATTTACTATCAAACGGTACGCGCACCGCTGGGCGCTGCTGGAGAGGAGAAAACAGAATGAGGCTGAGTGTGATCATTCCTGTTTACAATGCAGCGGCATTTCTGCCGGACTGCGTCGCTTCTTTGCTGGCGCAGACTTTGGATGACTACGAGCTGATTTTTGTGGACGACGGGTCAACGGATCAATCGCCGGAGATTTTGAAGCGTTTTCAGATTGAGAATCCGGATCGGATTCATATCCTGTCGCTGGAAAACGGAGGGCAAGGCCGGGCGCGAAACTATGGACTTGAGATCGCGCAAGGCGACTACATCGGCTTTGTGGACAGCGACGACTGGGTGTTGCCGGAGATGTATGCGAAAATGTACCGAAAGGCGGAGGCTGAGCAGGCGGACATCGTAGTCTGCGACATCGAAAAGATGAACGCGGACGGGAGCCGCGAAAGGCTGAGCACCTGGCAGGATAACAAGCCAATCGCCTCTGCTGGCTCTGCCTGTGACAAGCTGTTTCGCCGCAGCGCCATTGGAGATATTCGTTTCCCTGAGGGGCTATGGTATGAGGATTTTGCCTTCTCCGCGAAGCTTTTAATGCGCGCGCGGAAAACCGTACATTTGCCGGAGATGCTGTATAAATACCGCTGCGGTCAGCCATCAACGATGCACAATAACAACGCACGCAAGAATCTGGACATCCTGGAAATCATGGAAGAGCTGCGGGAGTTTCTGGAGAGCGGCGAAGGGCAGAGAGCTGACTATGAGTATTTGTTGTTGAACCATGTGCTTTTGGACAGCATCAGCCGCCTGGCACAGCAGAGCGGAAGCGAGCGTAGGGATGTGATTCGACTGCTACGCGATTATGTGAGGCGTGAAATTCCTCGTTTGCGTAGTTGTGAAAGCTTTCGCCGGGAAAATGGAAAACGCCGGTTGATCATGAGGATGAATTATACCGGAATGGAGGATGCCGCGCAGAAACTGCTGCAACTGAAAAGAAAGCTTTGAATAATAGGGGAAGACGGAATGCCCGTGCAGGGTATTCCGTCTTCCATGCGTATGAAAGCCGCTTTGTCACAATTCTTTTTTGCGAACGCGATTGTTGAGCGTCATCAGACGGTGCAAAGTGTGCCGACGTCTGTGCAGGATCAAGGCGGTGAGCAGGCGGTGTTTTGGCGGCATTTTTTTCACATAAGGGTTATTGCGAAAGTCGGGAAATGAGGATAAATAATCCAAAAGAAGCTCTTCTTGAATCGGACTGTCCGGGTCGATCAGGTTTACACGCGTGGTTGATGTGAGCAGTTCATGGTAGAAGCACAGATACTCCAACTGCGACTTGTATTGTTCATAGCAGCCGAATTCCTTGTAATGATCCAGAATGGAATGGATTACCTCGATCATTTCCCGGTTGCGCCAGGGGTCCAAGTTGTTTGTGATGGAGCCTTTTCGCTGCAGGTAGACATACCAGGCTTGACGCTGGTAGCAGATCTTCTTGCAATGGAGATAGAGTTTTGGCGTGATTGCCAGATCTTCAAACCACAGTCGCTCTGGGAACACAATTCCCGTTTCCGTGAAAAGGCTGCGGCGCCAGATTTTGTTGCAGACATTGGGCATTTCCAGCAACAGCTCCGGGTAGGATTCCAGCGTGAATTCGTCCTCTTTCGCGCACCCGTAGCTGAGCGTCAGCTGGCGTCCCTGTTCTGTGACGGTGACAAGATCAAAAATCAGCACGTCCATGCTGCCATCCAATAGGGGCAGAATTTCGGATATGGATTGTTGACGCAAGCGGTCATCGCTGTCAACAAACATCAGATATTCTCCCCTTGCTACGGAAATGCCGGTGTTGCGTGCATGACCCAGCCCGCAGTTTTCTGTGGTAATCGCACGAATAAGACGGGGATAGCGCTGGGCATATTCTGCCAGAATTTGCGATGAACGATCTGTGGAGCCGTCATCGATCGCGATGATCTCGTAGCCGTGCAGGGCGGAAACCAATATGGAATCCAAACAACTACGCAGGTATTTTTCCACATTGTAAATGGGGACAATGACACTTAGCTTCATGAATGTGAGCCTCCGCTTTGATGTCTTCATTTTATCACACAGCTATGTCAGCGCGCAAGAGCGGAAAATGCTTGCCTGTGGGCTTATCTATGGTGTATAATGATACGACAAAAAGCTGTTGTATGATGGGAGTCGCTATGAGCAGGAAAAGAAATCAAATAGAACAAGAACAGGATGAAGTGCTGGACAAGCTTTCGCCTGAATTGCAGGCCCGCAAAGAAGCCTATGATTGGATTCAGTGCCTGATGGTGGCACTGATCATCTGCGTGGTTTTGTTCATCTTTTTCATTCGCGTTATCGACGTCAGCGGTGCTTCCATGAACCCTACGCTGCTGAACGGAGATAAGATGGTAGTGTCCGACCTGTTTTACAATCCCAAGGCAGGGGATATCGTGGTATTCAAAACTGACAATTACGATCCCGACAAAGCATTGGTCAAGCGAATTATCGCCACAGAAGGACAGGAAATCAATATCGATTTTGAAAACGGCATCGTCTACGTAGACGGAGAACCCATTGAAGAGAATTATATCAGCGAGTTGACCAATACAAAGCTGGATTTTATTGGACCGCAAACAGTTCCAGAGGGCTGTGTGTTCGTGATGGGGGATAACCGCAATGCCTCCACTGACAGCCGAAAGAAAGAAATCGGCATGGTGGATGAGCGGATGATTCTCGGTAAGGTGTATTGTGTGGTCTTTCCTTTGCACGAGCTGGGATGGGTGAAGTGATGTCCTCCATCCCTTACGAAAAAATGAACATCCAGTGGTTTCCTGGCCATATGACGAAGGCGCAGCGGATGATCGAAGAGAATTTGAAGCTGGTAGACGCGGTGTGTGAGCTGCTGGATGCGCGGATTCCCCGGGCAAGCCGCAACCCGGATATTGACAGGCTGGCCGCCGGAAAACCGCGCTTGGTGATCCTGAACCGGACAGACTTGGCAGATCCGCTGATGACCGCCCGTTGGCGGCAATATTTTGAAAAACAGGGGCTTGCCATTCTGGAAACCGACGCGAAAAGCGGAAAAGGCGTCAAGGGCTTTGCGCCGGCGCTGGAAAAGCTGCTGGAGGACAAACGGGCGGAATATGCCGCCAAAGGACAGATTGGTCGGCCGATGCGCGCAATGATTCTAGGTATTCCCAATGTGGGGAAATCCACCTTCATCAATCGGGTGGCGGGCCGCAAGGCGGCCATCGCGGGCGATAGGCCCGGTGTTACCCGGGGCAAGCAATGGATTAACATCCACGCAGGGCTGGACTTGCTGGATACACCGGGA
>CACZSJ010000086.1 GCA_902783825.1 Oscillospiraceae bacterium
GCAGGAGTTTCCGGCTCATCAGCTGCTTCCTCCGCGGGTGCGGGGACGTCCTCATCCTCCGCGTCCTCCAGATCCTCCGGCAGCACGGTCATCAGCGTTTCTTTGTCAGGATTATCCAGAGCGGCCACACGATTGGCCTGGCGCACCACCATGTCTTCAAAGCAGTTGCGCACATCTCGCCCGTTGCCGAAGTTGTCGCTGCGCTCTTCGTAAAGCTGCGTGAAGAAATCCACCGCAGCCTTCTCCGACTCCTCGGTGAGCACGTAGCCGTTCTTCTTGCACTGGGATCGGAAGATGGCCATCAGCTGCTCACCATTGTAGTCGGGGAAGAAGAAGTACTTGTTGAAACGGGATTCCAAACCCGGGTTGGAGGTGAGAAACTTCTCCATAGGACCGGTGTAGCCCGCCACGATGACGATCAGGTCGTCCCGGTGGTCCTCCATGGCCTTGAGAATGGTTTCAATGGCCTCACGCCCGAAATCGTTCTCGCCGCCGGAGGAGAGGGAGTAAGCCTCGTCGATGAACAGCACCCCGCCCAGGGCGGACTGGATAACCTCCTGGGTCTTCAGCGCCGTCTGACCCACGTAGCCGGCTACCAGACCGGAACGATCCACCTCTACCAGCTGGCCCTTGCTCAATACGCCGATGGCGGCGTACAGGCCGCTCATCAAGCGGGCAACGGTTGTTTTGCCGGTGCCGGGGTTGCCCATGAACACCAGGTGCAGGGACATGGGCGGCACGGGCAGCACATGCTCCTGCCGCAGCTTGCGTACCTTGACCAGGTTCATCAGGTTCTTGATGTCCTTTTTGACTTCCTCCAGACCCACCAGATCCTCCAGCTGATCCATGAGCGTGTCAAAGTCCGGCTGTTCCTGCTGCTGGGTGGCGGCTTCGCCCTTTTTCTCACTGCCGCCGGAGGCCTGAACCTGGGGCTTATGCTTGTCCTGGAAGCCAGGCTCCCCGCTGGTGACAAAGTCCAGAGGATTGAGGCCGTCCCGGGTTTTGCGCACACCGGTGGTGTCGCAGATGGCGGTGAGCCTGTCCGTACACTCGGTAATGAACTCCGCCTCCCCATAGGTCACGTCGTCGTCCACGGCGGCCAGGTACAGCAGAATATTGGTCATCATGCGGATAAAGGTGCGGGAGGTTTCGCTGCCCCGCTTGGCGTCGCTCTCCGCCAGGTTCCAGAAGAAGACCGGCGGCAGAAACACGTCGGATTCACAGGCGGAGCTGGTCAGGTTCCACAGCAGCCAGTGGGGCTGTGAACGGCCTCGGGAATAGATCTGGTTGGCCATCTGCACGTGGCGCTCGGAAATGCTACCTGCACGGCTCCACAGAGACAGGGCGCATTTGGTCATAAACTCGTCCAGCTCGGCGGCAAGATTGCCGCTGCTGCCGATGCGATAAAAGGCATCGGTGTTGGCGATGTATATTTTGTGGAATTCCTCGGGGGAACGATTCCAGGTGGTCGGCATGTTTTCCATCTCCTGTATCTCAAACTGTGCATTTATTATAGTAAAGACAGATGCTTCCGTCAAGCATAAGGTCACACCCGCCCCTCTCTTGAGAGGCCGGTGTGACCTGGCCCTTAGCGGCCCCGGCAGGGTCGGGGCGGCCCGCCGCAGCACTTTCGGCGGGGCATCAGGGGCAAACCGGCCCGCTCCGCCAGGCCATGGGCGGAGCGGGAGTCGTCCACACGCGCCCAGACCGCGTCAAAATGCCGCAGCTGTCGGGCGATCTCTTTTTCATGAAAGCCTTCCATCATGTGCCTCCTTCTCCAGGCTGCAGTCCAGTCTATTCCCGCTCTTGCAAAGAGGTGCGAAGTGTGCGATAATGAGCAAAATGAGGCAAGCGCCCCAACGGGGCTTCAAATCATGACAGGACGGTAAGGACTATGTCGAGATTTTTTATCGCGGGCAGCAACATCAAGGGCGGAACCGCCATCATCCGGGGCAGAGACGCGGAGCATGTGCACGTGCTGCGGCTGCGTCCGGGGGAGGATATGGTCATCTGTGACGGCCAGGGGACGGATTATAAATGCCGTCTGGTGAAGGCCGACAAGGAAGAAGTGGAGGCTGAGGTGCTGGAAGTGGTCCGCTGTCCGGCGGAGCCCAGCGTCCGGGTGACGGTACTCTGTGGCCTGCCCAAAGGGGACAGGACGGATTATATCATCCAGAAGTCCGTAGAAGCGGGCGCCCATGAGATTCTGTTCTTCCATGCCAAGCGGTGCATAGCGAAGCCGGACGAGCCGGAGAAGAAGTTGGGACGCTGGCAGCGGATCGCGGAAGAGGCGGCCAAGCAGTCCGGCCGGGGTGTGATTCCCCAGGTAGGCTGGGCGGGCGAATTTGTGGATGTGTTGAATCTGGCCATTCAGAAGGATCTGGCGCTGTTTCTGTACGAGACGGGAGAGCGGGAGCCGCTGGATCAGGTACTGGAGGCCAACCGACAGATTCGGAGCGCCGCTGTGATTACCGGACCCGAGGGAGGCTTCGAGCCCTTCGAGGCGGATTTGGCAAGGATTTCGGGGCTGCATGTCTGCGCCATGGGGGAGCGGATTCTCCGCTGCGAGACGGCGCCGGTGGTGGCGCTCACGGCGCTGATGTACGCCACGGGGAATCTATCCTGAACAAGAACGGAAAAGCACGGACGATGGTCCGTGCTTTTTTCTGTAAAAAAGCGAAAAACTACGCAAAAAGCTCTTGCAATCGACAGCATGTTTTGATATACTGTCAAGGCATTTCGCACGGAAGCGGACTTTCCCCATGTGGCTTCTTGACAGAGGGGCTTGGCGGAAGGGTTGAGGCGTCCGGAGGAAAGAAACAAAAAAGAAATTGGAGGAAATCAAATGTCTGTCGTATCCATGAAGCAGCTGCTGGAAGCCGGTGTCCATTTCGGACACCAGACCCGCCGCTGGAACCCCAAGATGGCCGAGTATATCTACTGCGAGCGCAACGGCATCTACATCATCGAC
>CACZSJ010000087.1 GCA_902783825.1 Oscillospiraceae bacterium
CTGCTGGTTCACCTGCGCGGACGCGGGGGAATACATGGAGCAGATGGCCCGGGACGGCATGCGGCCGGACGTGGTCTTTCTGGACCCACCCCGGTCGGGAAGCGACGAGCGCTTTCTCTCCTCCCTGCTGAAAACCGCGCCCCGTCGGGTGGTCTATGTCTCCTGCGCGCCGGACACCCTGGCCCGGGACCTGGGCGTTCTCACTGAGGGCGGCTACCGGGTGGGCCGCATCCAGCCGGTAGACATGTTCCCCTTCACGGAGCATGTCGAGACTGTTTGCTTGCTGGTCCGCGAAAAAATGTGATCATTAACCAAAAAGTATCTGCAATACTTTATGTATTGACAATCTCAGCAGTTTACATTAGTATAAAAATGATACTTTACGCAACATCAGGCTGATTCAGGCCCGTACCAACATGGAGTATGGCAATGAGCGAATCTATCGACGGCTATGGCTTTCTGAAGGCTTTGAAAGAGCAGACCCATCGGGATCGGCTGAGCTTCAGCACCTTTTCCACGTTTCTGGGGCAGCAGGCCAGGAAAATGGGGGTCCCTCTGAACGGGCAGTTTGAGCTGACGCCGCTGTGCAATTTTCGCTGTGAAATGTGCTATGTCCGGCTGGACCGGGAACAGATGTGCCAGCCGCTGCTCACCCCCAGCCAGTGGAAGGATCTGATCACGCAGGCGGTGGAGGCCGGAATGCTCCATGTCACCCTCAGCGGCGGCGAATGTCTGACCTATCCGGGTTTCCGGGAGGTCTATGAGCACGCGCAGCACCTGGGCTGCGAAGTGGAGCTGTTCTCCAACGGCTTCCTGCTGGACGAGGATTGGGTGCGATACTTCAAAGCGCATCCGCCCGCCGGGATCCATATCACCCTCTACGGCGACAGCGAGGCCGCCTACGAACGGGTCACGGGACATCGGGCCTTTTCAAGGGTGGCGGACAATCTCCGGCGGATCCGGGAGGAGAAGCTTCCCTTGCGGATCAACGTCACCCCCTGCCAGGCGCTGGGTGAAGACGTCTTCGGGACGATTCGTCTGGCCCATCAGTTCAGCCGGAACGTGATGGTGAACCATCTGCTCTCGGAACCGAGGGCGGAGACCGGCAGGGCGCAGGCCGTAAGGGATCTGGACGACGATTTCTACATCCGGATCCTGCGCTTTCAGAATGAGCTGAAGGGTATCCACCTGAAGACCTGCCCGGCGGAGCTCCTGCCCGCAGAGGGCGGCCCCGATCCCGAGGGCGTTCGGCTGGGGCTGCTGTGCGGCGCGGGAAGATCCGGGTTCAACCTGAATTGGAAGGGCGTAATGCACCCCTGCAATGAACTGGAGTGCATTGAAGCGCATCCGTTGGAAACAGGCTTTGACGAAGCCTGGCGGCAGATCCGCAAAGCGGCAGATCTCTGGCCCCGGGCAGCGGCCTGCGAGGGCTGTGCCTATGAATCCTTTTGCGAAAGCTGCGTCGGCCGCGTGGCGGCCTTTGCGGAACCGGGTGCCTGGCCCCACAAACTCTGCGCGCGCACGAAGCGTTTAGTACAGCAAGGCGTCTATCCGGCGCCGGGTTGTCCCTGACAGAAAATCGAACTATGAGCATAGAAAGGAAAATCAACATGAAAAAGAAGTATGAAACCCCGGTCGTTGAGAACCTCAGTTTCGACTACACCGATGTCGTGGTCGCATCCGGTTATGTTACCAGCCAGGGTGCAGCAGATGGGTGTAACGTAATGCCCAACGGCCGCATGCTGGAAAACGGCGCAACTTGTTCGAAGGACCCTGATCGCCCCAAGAACCAAAAATGTTACGGCTGATCGCTGGATGCCGAATGCAGCATCCCGATCCCGCGCACACGGCGACGCGTCGGGGATCGGGATCTCAGAGGTAAAGCACCGCCAGTGATCTGGGGGTGCTGATTTTATTTCACGGCCCGCAGAGCCGACTTCAGAGGGAACCATGATTCAGTATCTTTCAGTGCCCGAATGGCACAGGCTGGCGCAGGAGGGCGTCGTATTGCCCATGCGCATCCAGGTGAGCGGCAACAGCATGTATCCGCTGCTCCGGAGCCAGCGGGACTATGTTACCATTTGCCCGCTCGAAGGTCTTCCCCAACCGGGCGACATCATCCTCTTCGCTGACCCGTACCGGGATGCGCGCTATCCGCTGCACCGGGTGTGGCGGACCGACGGCGAAACAGTGCTTCCCTGGGGGGATAACTGCGCTGCGCCGGACGGGCCGGTTCCCCTCTCCAAGGTCTGGGGAAAAGCGGTGCTGGTGGAGCGCGGAAAGCGAAGAATCGAACTGGACCCGCGGAAGGGACTGCGCCTGGCGAAGGTCTGGCACGTGGCCGGGCGCTTCTGGCGCTTCGGCCTCCGGATCAAGCGGAAAATCGGTCAGATCATGAACAATCCCCGTCGCAGGTGATTGGAAAAAGGAGCGAAAAGCGTGTATTACCAAATTGCGGATGTGACCCTGCAATCGGAGATCGCGCTGCCTTCTTTCTCGGTTTTCGCAGTCAATCCGACAGCGCCCGACGTGAAGCTCTGCCTGACGAAGGAAGCGCCGCCCCCCGGGAAAGAAATCCGCTCCGGCGACATCATTCACCGGGCGATACCCGGCGGCTGGTACTGCCACGGCGAAGCGGACGCTTCCGAAGGCCTGTTCATCCGTGACGACTACAGCACGCTCCGCTACAGAGGCCGCAGCAGCCGCCTGGCGGAGCGATATGTTCGCCTGGCCCTGGAGTGCCTGCTGAGCCGCAGGGGCTATGTCTCCCTCCACGCCGCGGCGGTGGCTCTGGATGGGGAGGCTTTTCTGTTCACGGGCCCCTCCGGGATCGGCAAGTCAACGCGGGCCCAAACCTGGGTCGAGGCTTTGGGAGCGGAGCTGATCAGCGGCGACCGGCCGCTTCTGAACGTGGAGACGATGGAACTCTATGGCGTTCCGTGGGATGGCAAAGAACAATGCTTCCGCAACGTTCGTCTCCCTCTCCGCGCCATCTGCGAGGTACGCCGCGCGCAATGCCCGCGGGTCCGGAAGCTGAGCACCGCCCAAAGCCGCCGGCTGCTGGCCCGGCAATGCTTCCTGCCCATGTGGGACACGGAAACCGCCATGATCCAGATGCGAAACCTGATCCGGCTGTCCACCCGGGGCAGGGTCCTGCGATCGTTCAGCAGCCCCTCTCCGGAGGCGGCCGGAGTCCTGTACGAAATCATCCTCAGTCAGAAGGAACGGGAGGCAAAAACAGATATGAAAGTGAAACCGGGCTTTATCCTGCGGGATGTGGTTGGCGAGCACATCCTCATGCCCATCGACGAAAACATCGGCATCTATAAAGGCGCTGTATTGCTCAACAGCACCTCCGCCTTTGTCTGGGAAACCCTTCAGCAAGACATCTCCCGCGACGATTTGCTCGCGGCGATGCTGGAGGAGTTTGACATCGACGAAGCCACCGCAGAGAGAGATCTGGATCAGCTGCTGGAAAAGCTCGATCAGATGAACCTGATTGAACGCACCTGAGGGTGCGTTCAATTACTGTCTGCTTATAATACCAATCTTTAATAAAATGCTTGATTATCAAGTGTTTTATGCGCAGCGTTCGCTGCGCTGAGCAAAGCACCGGCTTTGCTCAAGATTGGTATTGCACGGCTTCTTCAAAGGCGCAATACGCACCTACGGTGCTATAAAATACTATTAAGCTTTTTATGAGTGTCTAGTATCACGATACGGGCGAGATGAACGGGGA
>CACZSJ010000088.1 GCA_902783825.1 Oscillospiraceae bacterium
GGGCAGCATGACCAGGCCGTTGATCTGGTTGGTGCCGCCGGCAGCCAGGATGTCCTTGTAGGTGATGACCTTCACCACGCCGGGCATTTTCTCGGCCTCGGAGGTGTCGATGTTCTTGATGTTGGCGTGGGAAACCTTCGCCTGGGTCAGGGCCAGACGCAGGCAGCCGGGCATCTTCAGCGCGTCGTCAGCGCCGAAGTCCCAAGTGCCGGTGACCTTCTGGGCGGCGGAGGGACGGATGTACTTGCTGCCCTTGATGCTGTCGCCGGTGGGCTTGAAGACCAGGTCTTCCTTGGTCATCTCCCCGCGGAGCACGGCGGCGGCGTCCATGACGGCGTCGACCAGAGGCTTGTAGCCGGTGCAGCGACAGAGGTTGCGCTGCTTGTTGAACCAATCGCGCACTTCCTCGCGGCTGGGGCTGGGATTGTTCTCCAGCAGAACCTTGGCGCTGATGATGAAGCCGGGCGTGCAGAAGCCGCACTGAGCACAGCCGTGCGCCATCCATGCCACCTGCAGGGGGTGCATGTCGCTGAGGGTACCGACGCCTTCAATGGTGATGATTTCCGCATTGTCGGCGACTTTGCTCATCTTCGTGATGCAGGCTTTGGTGACCTTCCCGTTTACGATGACGTTGCAGGCGCCGCAGTGGCCCTCGCCGCAGCCGATCTTACAGCCGGTCAGCAGCAGATGCTCACGCAGTACTTTTGCCAGGGTCTCGTCCTGCTGCAGCACCAGATTGCGGGTGACACCGTTGATGACAAGTGTCTTTCTGATCATGTGTTTTCCTCCTGTTTTTATTAATATATCTTGTTGCCTTTGAAAAGGGTTTGCACAAATTTAATGACCGTGGCCGCCGCAGCGGTCATGGTCCGGGCCTTTGCCGGTAATGTCCTTGACGCGCTCGATGCCGCGCGGCGTATAGAACACAAGCTGGGACAAGCTCCCGTCCAGGTTTTCCCCGCTTAGTCGGAGAAAATTGGCGTTTTCATAGTAGTCGATGGGGAGCTCCCGACGGTAAATTTCTCCGGTATTTTCGTCCCGAACCTCGATTGTTACCTGGCGCGCAACAATCTCAAACAGCTCCTCGCCCATTGGAATCAGCCTCCTTTATCGGACATACCTTTACGTCTATATGATACTCTTCGTAACGCGGAAGAATCAAGTTGTATTAAAAAGCAATTCGCAGAATTTGCGAATTGCTTTTTGTATATAGCATACAGTTATCTGCCGGAGAACATGACAAATCTTACAGGTTTTACACAGCAAGAACCAAGCTTCCGTTCACATCGCAAAGAGGAACGGAGGCAAGCCGTCCCTGCTCCGCTTCAAAGCGCTCCAGGGCGCGTTTTACCCCCGGGAGCTTGGGATTGTCGTAATCGTGAAGCAGCACATAGCCTCCCTTGCTCATGCGCGGCACAAAGAAGCGCAGGCCCGCAAGCGTGCTCTCTTCCAGATCCGCGTCCAGAGAAACCAGGGCGAAGCGCTCCCCTTCCAGTCCCTGAGTCGTGTGGGGAAACAGCCCCGGCCGGAGCAAAGCCTGTTCCGGATATGGTAGGACTCCTTGCACCAATTCGGCAGCGGTGTTGCGGTGGGCCTGTACAAAGCCCGCGCCGCAGCCGCTGCTCTCTGCCGCGTCGAAGCCTTCAAAGCTGTCAAAGAGAAACAGTTTCCTCTCCGGCAGCAGAAGATTGATCCAGCGGGCAAAGCCGCCTCGGTAGACGCCCAGCTCCGCCGCCGCGCCCGGTACGCCCTCCAAACGCCGACATAGCGCCTCCAGGCTTTTCAGGCGCACGTAATCATTATCGGAGCCCGGCCCCGCGATCCGTTCCTTCTCCGTCCACAGAGGGGCGCGTATCAGTCGCTCGGACCCGATCAAACGCTCCACATAGGCGTCGCCCAGCACGGCGCGTGCCGTGTCGTAGCTGCGGTTGCGATCCACAAGCCGCATGTGATTTTTAACAAACAACAGCTTTTCAGGATCCAAGCCCAGCTGCAGACAGTCCTGCTCCACTCGCTCCGCCTCACGGCTGGCCACGATCAGCAGATCAAAATCCTGCCCTGCAAGCTGCCGGAGCGAAATCACCGGCCTGTCCAGAAAGCTTCCGCCGCCTTCCCGCTCCACAAATGCCTCGATCCGCTCCGGAGGAAGCGCCTCGTCCGCCAGATCCCCGGCTCCGCAGCCGGTTCCATATACGTAAATTTTCATCTTCATCCCGCCTCTCTGTTCTTATCATACCACGAACCGACGCCGCTTGCACGAAAAAAAGCATCGCTTGCGATTTACAAACAAAAAACAATCGGGTATACTGGAACAGACGAGGCGATCCCCATGGCAGGCTGCCGTGAACTTCCCGAGGGGCAGCGCATCCTGAAGGCAAAGAAGCGTTTCTCCCGCTGCTTCCCTCGCGAAAAGTCCTGCGCCATGTACGGCTTTCCCCGCCGTGCTTGCGCGCCCCCTGGCGCCTGGCTAAGGGGCTCAACGCCGAAATCATCTCCATCCCCAGGAGGAATACAACATGACAAACGCCGCCCTGATCGTTGCCGCCGGTATGTCTTCCCGCATGGGAGAGTTTAAACCCATGCTGAACATCGGCTCCATATCCATCGCCCAGCGAATCGTGGCCACCTTTCATCAGGCGGGGATAGAAAAGATCGTGATGATCACTGGCTACAACGCCCCTCTTTTGGAACGGCACCTGAGCGGAAACGGGATCGTCTTTTTGCGGAACGAGGACTATCGGACGACCCAGATGTTCGACTCGGTCTGCATCGGTCTGCGCTATCTGCGGGACAAGTGCGACCGGATACTTTTCACGCCGGTGGATATCCCGCTCTTTACCGCCGCCACGGTGCGCGCGCTGCTGGAAACCGACGCGCCTTTGGCCTGTCCCTCTGTGGAGGGTGAAACCGGCCATCCCAGCCTGATCGCCGCTTCCCTCTTCGACCGAATCCTGGAGGACCCGGGCGACCAGGGGCTGCGCGGTGCCCTGGAGCGCTGCGGCCTGCCCATACGGCAGATGCCGGTGGAAGATCGGGGCGTTTTGCACGATGCGGACACCCCCGAGGACTACCAGGCGCTGCTGAAATATCACAACGAGCAGCTGGTGCGTCCGGTACTGAACGTATCCCTGGCTCGGGAAAAGATCTTCTTTGACGGCCGCGCCGCCATGCTGCTGCAGCTGATCGATGAGACCCAGTCTGTACGCAGCGCCTGTCAACGGATGCAAATGTCCTATTCCAGCGGCTGGAATGTGATCCGCACACTGGAGAATCAGCTCAGCCGCACGCTGATCCAGCGCAGCCAGGGGGGCGCCGGCGGCGGAAAAAGCAGCCTGACTGAGGACGGAAAGCTGCTGACGGAACGCTACGAAGCCTTTTCCGAAGCCTTGCGGGAGCAGGCAGGCGAGCTGTTTGATCGATATTTCGAGGGTCTATTCTGATGCGGACGCTTTTTCTTATCCGCCACGGGCACCCGGATTTCCCTCTGGGCGCTCATGTGTGTCTGGGCAGAACCGATACGCCCCTGGGTCCTCTGGGCCGCATGCAGGCCGCTCTGCTGGGCGAAGCGCTCCGTGATCGGCCGCTGAAGGTTTTTTCCAGCCCTCTTGCCCGCTGTCGAGAGACGGCGGCAGCCCTGGGCGGGGACATGATTCTGGTTCCAGCCTTGGCCGAACAGGACATGGGTCTCTGGGACGGCCTGGATTTTGCGCAAATCAAAGAGCGCTGGCCCGCCCTCTATGCTCAACGCGCCGCGGATCCGCTTCTGGTACCGCCGGGGGCAGAGACCCTGGCGCAGGTCCGGCAGCGTGTTTTACCCGCGCTGCAAAACTGCGTGGCGCACAGCGACGGCGATTTGGCCATAGTGGCCCACGCCTCGGTGATCCAGGCGATTCTGGCGGAAGTCTGCGGCGTCCCCTTGGAGGAGAGCCGCTCGCTTCGCATTCCCTACGCGTCCTGTGTGTCCCTGCGCTGTGACGGTGCACTGCGGATGATGCAGCAAGCCGCACGTCCCTGCCCGCCCTTGACGGTCGATCTGGCAATGCGACTGCTGACGGCCGCTGCGCCGGGAGACCGGGTGCAGGCTCACTGTCTCGCGGTAAGCGCGGAGGCCCTGCGGATCGCGCAGGCGCTGCCCCTGGATCTGGATCGGGAGCTTTTGGCTTCGGCGGCGCTGCTGCACGACCTGGCCCGCAAAGAAAAGAACCACACCCTGCTGGGCGCGGCCTGGCTGCGGGACTTGGGCTATGCCCGGGCGGCCGACGTAGTAGCGCAGCATCATGACTGGCAGGGAGCTGCCATTGACGAAGCCGCGATTGTATACCTGGCGGACAAATGCGTACAGGAAGACCGGCGGGTAAGTCTTGCGGAGCGTTTTGCTGAGAGCGAGGCGCGCTGCCGGACCCCAGAGGCGAAAGAAGCCCACGGGAGACGGCTTCGCACGGCCCTGCGGCTCCGGGACGCAATCAACAAACTTTGCGGGCAATGCGTTGTGAGTGAAAAGGAGGATACGATGAGAAACGTGTATCAGGATATTGTAAATCATCTGGCTGACGGTCAGGCCGTGTCTCTGGAAACCGTGATTCAGGGCGAATCCGGTGAAATCCGAAGCGGGCTGCTCCGCCGCCTGACTGCCGTCACCCCGGTAACGGACGCCAAGGGGCGCAGCTTTGCCCGGGTGACCGCGGAAGAGATGGCGGATGGCCTCCGGGTTCAGGAGCCTGTTTTGCCCCAGGAGCGGCTGATCGTCCTGGGCGGCGGGCATATCGCCCTGCCGGTCTGCGAGTTCGGCGCCAAATGCGGCTTTACCGTCTGCGTGGTGGACGACCGCCCGGATTTTGCCAATCGCAGCCGCTTCCCGGAGGCGGCGCAGGTGATCTGCGACAGCTTTGAAAACGGCATTGGCAAGCTGGCAGTCAGTCCTTACGACTATGTGGTGGTCATCACCCGCGGCCACCGGCACGACGCGGATTGCCTGCGCGCCCTCCTGCCCGGCACCATGCCCGCATATCTGGGCATGATCGGCTCAAGGCGGCGCACCAAGGGCCTGTTGGAGATGCTCAAGGAGGAGGGCTATGACGAGGATCGTCTGGCGCGCATCTGCACTCCCATCGG
Source organism: Oscillospiraceae bacterium (assembly GCA_902783825.1). Taxonomy (GTDB): domain Bacteria; phylum Bacillota; class Clostridia; order Oscillospirales; family Oscillospiraceae; genus Limivicinus. Next base: position 5,113 of record CACZSJ010000088.1, read on the forward strand.
CCTGGATATCGGCGCGATCACGCCCAGCGAGATCGCCATCTCCATCCTCTCCCAGGTCATCGCCTACAAGCGCCTGCCCGAGCACGGAGACCCCAATCGCTCCTGCAACGACTCCGACGTGGAGCTGAGCACACTGCAGTATCTGGCAGAAAACCGGGAACCCAAAGCCATTGTCACCGTGATCGAGACAAAGGGCTCCACCCCTCGGGGAAGCGGCGCCAAGATGGCGGTAAGCCCCTTGGGCAAGGTCACAGGCAGCATCGGCGGAGGCTGCAGTGAAGCAGCGGTGATTCAGGATGCCGTACGGATCATCGGAACGGGGCGCTATAAGATCATGGACATCGACCTGACCGGCGAGGTAGCCGAGTCCGACGGGATGGTTTGCGGCGGCACCATGAAGGTGCTGGTGGAAGACGGAAGCGCGGACTGATCCCCGAGAGAAAAAGAGAAGGGGCTGCTGCAAGGCGTTTTGCCTTTGCAGCAGCCCCTTTTCCGATTTTACATCAGTGATCCACCCCAACCATGACCGAGGTGGCCTTGACAATCGCGTAGGCTTCCTTGCCCACTTCCAGGCTGAGCTCCTTGATCGCGCTCATGGAAATGGTGGCGCTCATCACGTTGCCGCCACCGATATCCAGCTTGACGATGCCGTTGACGGCACCTTCCTGGATTTCGATAATCTTGCCTTTGAACTGGTTCCTTGCACTGAGCTTCATGAGAAACCCATCCTTTCAATCATACAGTAATAAAATATTGGCCGGAGAAACGCCCAACTCCTCCGGGAAGCTCTGGGGCCGTTTCTCTTTGGAAAGCCGCCACCAAATGGGCGGACTGTCTGCGGTCTGCGCGGCGTAACGAAACTGCAGGATGGTTTCAAAGGGCTCTTCCATCTCCTGCACGTAGACCACAGGGAAGCGATTTTGCGGCGCACCGGGGTTAAAGTAATGGGCGCGGATTCCCACGGCGGTCAAGCCCTCTCGGATCGGATCTCTGCTGCTGAGGCGGACGCCCCAGTCCGGCACGTAGACCGTGTGTTCATCGACCCGCTCCGCCGGGGCGATGTTTTTGCAGCCGGTCATCACCGCCGCCTGGACAGAGCCCGGATCGGCAAAGAGTGTCTTGGTAGGCTTGCAGCTGAGCAGTCTTCCCTGATGCATAACAGCGGTGGACTGGCTCATGTTATAAGCCTCGTTCCGGTCGTGTGTCACCATGAGCACCGTATGATCGTAGCGCGCCAGCAGGTCACGCAATTCAATCTTCAGCGAATCCCGCAAATGCCCGTCCAGGGCGGAAAATGGTTCGTCCAAAAGCAGAAGCTGGGGATCGTTGACCAAAATTCTCGCCAGCGCCACCCGCTGCTGCTGGCCGCCGGAGAGCTGATTGGGCTTCCGTTCCCCCAACTCTTCCAGTTGCAGGAGACGAAGAACCTCTTCCAGTCTCCTCTTTTTTTCTTCCGGGTTTCTCTCCCGGCACAGGCCGCACAGAATGTTCTGGCGTACCGTCATGTTGGGAAACAGCGCGTAGTTTTGAAACAGATAGCCCACCTTACGGGCCTGCGGTGGGAGATGGATCCCCGCTTCCGAATCGTACAGCACTCGACCGTCCAGCTCGATTCGTCCGGAATCCGGCTTCTCAATGCCCGCAATGCATTTGAGCGTCATGCTTTTCCCACAGCCGGAAGCGCCCAGCAGGCAGGTGATCCCCCGTTCCGCCGTAAGCTGCACGTCCATCAGAAAGCTGCCCAGCTGCTTGCGGATGTCCACAATCAAACTCATTTTGCCACCGCCTTCTTCTGCCGACTCTCCAGCATGTTCACCGTCAGCAGCACCACGGTGCTGATGGCCAGGTTGATCAGAACCCAGAACAAGGCGCCCGCCTCGTCGTTTATGCGCCACAGCTGATAGACCGTGGTGGAGATGGTGGCCGTGCGGCCGGGCGTATAGCCGATGAGCATGCTAGTCGCGCCGTATTCTCCCAGGGCGCGAGCGAAGGCCAAAACGGTCCCCGCCAGGATCCCCTGCCGGCAGGCCGGCATGCGGATGCGCCAGAAAATATAGGCATTGCTCAGTCCCAGCGTCTGGCCAGAATAGGCAAGGGTCTGATCAAAACTCTCAAAGGCTCCCCGGGCCGTACGGTACATCAAGGGGAAGGCCACCACAGCGGCGGCCAGGATCCCGCCGTACCAGGTCATGACGAATTTGATCCCGAACTGCATCAGGAACATGCCCAGAGGCCGTTTCACGCCAAAGATCAGCAACAGAAAATAGCCGCAGACCGTGGGCGGAAGCACCATGGGCAGGGTCAGGATCACATCTAGGATCCCCTTGACCAGGCGGGGAAGCTTTGCCGCGTAGTAAGCAAAGAAAATCCCCAGAAAGAATACCAGCACACAGCTGATGGCCGCAATGCGCAGGGAATTCCACAATGGGTACCAGTCAAAACTCATAGCTGCCACTCCGGTTTTTGAAATTGCAGGCAGATCGCATGATCTGCCTGCCGATGTGTTACGCCATGCGGGAGAAGCCCACCGCCTCAAACACGGCCATGGCTTCATCGCCGCAGAGATAGTCCAGGAACGCCTGGGCGGCCTCCGGGGCCTTGCTGATGTTCAGCACCGCCGCAGGATAGATCACCTGTCCGCACATATCTTTGGTCGCGGTGTCCACAACCTCAAGTCCGGCGGAGAAGGCGTCGGTCCCATAGACCACGCCGCAGTCCACGCTGGACTGGGAAACCTGGGTGGTTACTTCTTTCACGTTGGAGCCGTAGGTAAGCACCTTGGCGGCTGCCAGGTCTTCCTCATTCAGCTCGTAATAGGCCAGGATCTTCTGGGTGTACTGGCCCACCGGCACATCGCTGTTGCCCATAGCCAACAGGACGCCGCCGGATTTCAGCAGCTCAGCCAGCTGGTCAAAGGACTCGATCCCCTTGGGATTGCCTTCGGGAACCACCAGGGCAACCTTGTTCTCCAGCAGGTTGATCCGGCTTTCCTGCAGCACGAAATCCAGCCCGTCGGGGTTCTTTTCCGCGTCACAGGAAGCGTCCAGCGCGTTCATCTGCTTGGGGGCCGCGGAGATGAACAGGTCACAGTCCGCGCCTTCCTGGATCTGGGTCTTCAGCGTGCCGGAGGAATCAAAGTTGTAGGTAATGGTGACGCCGGGATTGGCAGTCTCATACAGTGCTTTGATCTCCGTGAGGGTTTCGGTCATGGAAGCGGCGGCGAATACGATCAGCTCCACCTCTTCCACTTGTTCCGCCGCAGGCTCCACGGCGGGTTCTTCCGCGGGCGCGGGAGCCGGGGTCGCAGCAGGCGCGGGCGCGCTGCCGCAGGCTGTCAGCGCAAGGAGCATGCAGAGCGCCAACAGCAAGGATACTGCTTTTTTCATCTTGGGTACCTCCTCCCATATTTCAGGGAAATGTATTTATACAAACGCGATTTACGCGCTTATATACAGATGAAAACACATATTCAGTTTTTCTGGGCCGTCAGACTCCTTTGCCAAAACCGCAGTTGGGGAAATGACAGACCTGGCAGTTGAGGCACAGACCTCCGTGCCCCAGGCCGGCCAGATAGTCCTTGGTGACGGGAGTATCTGTAACCAAATAGGGCAGCAGCAAATCAAAAATCGTCCGCTTTGCGTACATGACGCAGCCGGGCAGGCCACAAATCGGGCGGCCGTCGGGCATATAAGACACCAGAAACATCGCCCCGGGAAGCACCGGCGCGCCATAGGAGACAATGTTGGCGCCGGTATTCCGGATGGCCAGAGGCGTCTTGTCGTCCGGATCCACGCTCATGCCGCCGCTGCAAAACACCATCTGACAGCCTTTATCCAGCATGTCCAAAATGGCGGCGGTGATTTTCTCATGGTCGTCATCCAGAATCACATGCTCGCTCATTTCACAGCCAAACTCCGCCAGCTTTTGCTGGATCACGGGCGTGAAGGTATCCTGAATCCGGCCGTGGAAGACCTCATTGCCCGTGGTCACCACGCCGTATTTCCGGGGAATGACCGGGGCCAGACGCATCAGCGGCTGTTCACCGGCGATCTCCCGGGCCAAGTTCATCCGAGTCTTTTCGATCACCAGCGGAATCACCCGCGTGCCGCAGAGCTTGTCGCCTTTCTTCACCATAAAGCCGGAGGCCCGGGTGGCGATCATCATATCTCCCAGGGCATTGATGGCCCGCAGCCGCTCCAGATCGATCAGCAGCAGGCCGTCACGCTCCGCAATCAGCTCGATCTTGCCTTCCTTGGGCTCCGTAGCGCTCATGCCCTCGTTCTGGCAGATATCCCGCAGAATCTCCGCCGCTTCGTTCTCGTGGAGCATATTCTCATCGTTTTCCCAGACAAAGATGTGATCCTTGCCCACGCTCAGAAGAACGGGCACGTCCTCGGCCTGAATGATATGTCCTTTACGAAAGACCGCGTCCTTGGTCACGCCCTTGATGATCTGGGTAATGTCATGGCAGAGAACCTGTCCCACGGCCTCTTCGGTTTTCATCAGCTTCATGGCTACAGCTTCCTTTCTTGTTGCATACGCATTTTCGAATAGTAAACAAAAGCAATTCGCTTGTTTCCTATTATAAAAGCGGCGCCTGCGAATGTCAATTCCACGGGGCAAATTCTTTTGGTCCACAAA
>CACZSJ010000089.1 GCA_902783825.1 Oscillospiraceae bacterium
GACGCCATCGTTGTCTCCAATCACGGCGGTCGTGTTTTGGCCGACGCGCCGGCCACGGCCCAGGTGCTGCCGGAGATCGCTGCCGCCGTGGGCGGACAGACAAAGATCATCGTAGACGGCGGCATCCGCAGCGGCGGGGACATGCTCAAGGCTCTGGCTCTGGGTGCGGACGCGGTGCTGATCTGCCGACCCTTCGCCACCGCCTGGTTCGGCGGCGGCAGCCAGGCTGTGGAGGTTTACATCGAAAAGCTGCATGCCGAATTCTCCGAGGCCCTGTACATGTGCGGCGCCCGGAAGCTTGCAGATATCTGCCCGGAGATGCTGCGGATCGTATAAGAAAAAACGGATGGCTTGCCATGCAGCTCAGCCATCCGTTTTTTCTTCCTGTTTTTCTTCTTGTTTTTCTTCCTGTGCCCCGGATACCCTTCCACCGATATAAACCGTCTCCCGGCCTTCGCCGTCACAGAGAAGGAAGCAGCGCACCCGACCGTCCGGGTCGTAGATCGTCTCTACCCGGTAATCCGCATCCAAGTAGTCACACTGCCGGTAGCCCCGCTCGGGCAGATACTGCAGTGTCCCTTCCGTGTCCTCTGGCCAGGCGACCCACTGCCGCAGCGCCGTGTCACGGCAAAGCCCTCGCAGTCTCAGGCCGTTTGCTTCCGGCAACAGCTCCGCCGGGGCCAGCAGTGGCGGCACCGGGTAACGCACCGCCCCCAAACCGTTGCGATCCACGCTGTGCAGGCTCTCCCCCGCACTGTAATACAGGCGCCCCTCCCAGATCATCGGAGCGGTGGCTTCTTCCTCCGTCAGGCACAGATCCGTCTCCTCCGCCTCTCGCCTCAGGTGCAGCCGCCCATCCTCCAGGCTCTGATAGAGCAGCGCGTCCCCCATGGGCCAGGGGCAGGCGCAGGGCTTGTCCATCAGCAGCGTTTCACCGCTGCCATCCAGCGCCATCCGGCGGTATCGCCCCTCTTCGTCGCAAAAACACAAACCGTCCTCCTCAACCAACAGCCAGTCACAGGGACCGGGGCGCAGCGTCTTCCGGTCACTGCCATCCAGGGCCACGCTCTCGATGGCGCCGCCCTCCCTTTGATTGATATAGAACAGCCTCTCCCCCTGCAGGCCCAGATAAGCAGGCACACAGTTTTCCACCAGAATCCGATGCCGCCGGAGTCCGCCGTCCAGGCTGTAGTCCGCCAGCACCGGCCGGTAGGCGCCGTCATAGTCCAGGCAGTATAGCCGTTCCCCCGCCAGCAGGGCTCGGTTGGCATACATATAGCGGAGCATGCGGAAGGATTCTTCCCGGCTCAGCTCCGGCAGCGCCCGATCCTGCAAGGGGCGCAGCGGCGGCTCAGTAGGCGTAGGCGAAGGTGCAGAATCGATCTTCCCGCCGCTGCAAGCGCTCAAAAATCCCGCGCACAGCAACAGGCACAGGAGCCGCAGGCTTTTCTTCATACAAGACCTCCTTATATGGTCTTGGCATATTTTATCACGCTTCTTCCTTCTTGGCAATTGCGTCCAGGGCAAAAGCGTGGTATGATAGCGGCAGTGTTTAGGAAAGGACGCCCTACCATGAAGCTCAACAAAAAACGATTGCTCCTTCTGCTGGCCGCGGCAGTGCTTCTGCTGCTTCTGCTCAGCTTGAACCCCGGCGGCGGTCACAGTCCCGCCGCGGGAAGCCCCAGCCCCGCGCTGACCCTGGTCAGCAGCACGCCGACCACGTCTGCGCCTCCCGCCCCGGACAGTCCTCAGGAACCAGCCCCTGCGCCCAGTGAAGAACCTCCCGCTCCGGCGGCAGCTTTGCAGGAAGACGGTGTTTACACCAGCGCAGAGGATGTTGCCTTGTATCTGCACACCTATGGTCATCTGCCTTCCAATTTTATTACCAAGACCAAGGCTCGCGCTGCGGGCTGGGAAGGCGGCTCTCTGGAGCCTTATTGCCCCGGCATGTGTATTGGCGGCGGCGGCTTTGCCAACCGGGAGGGCAGTCTGCCCGATGCGCCGGGCCGAAGCTGGAAGGAATGTGATATCAACACGCTGGGTAAATCTTCCCGTGGCCCCGAGCGGCTGGTTTACTCCAATGACGGTCTGATCTATTATACCGGCGACCATTACGAAAGCTTTCAATTGCTCTATGGCGAGCCCTGATCTCCCCAAAAAGGCGGCTTCGGCCGCCTTTCTCTCGGCCAAAGGCTCCCATTATTTTACATTTCGACAAATTTCGACACGAATTTCCAGTTTTTTCTGAAAAAACCTGCTTACTTATGTTGCATTTTGTCGAAATATGTATCATTATGTCGACAGATTTCTTTGTTTCTTCGACAGTTTTCTGTTGTTGCAAGCAGTCCGCTATGATAAATTAATTCTCGCAACGAAGATTTTTTTCTTTTTCGGACATCATTTTAGTGCGCACTATGCATCATGGGGAGGAAAATTTATGGAAACGAAAACGCGTATACTGATTGCCGACGCCAACGCGGACTTCTGCAAGCTGCTCTCGGACGTGATCGCGGCGGAGCCCGGTATGGAGACCGTGGCGATTGCCGGGGATGGGGTCGAGGCGCTGAGCAAAGCGGTGGAATTAACGCCGGACGTGATTTTGATGGATCTGGTTCTGCCGAAGCTGGACGGTCTGGCCGTGCTGCGGCGTTTGGCCGAGGCTGGCATCAAAAGCAGGATTGTGGTCATCTCCGGCTTTTTCAACGGAAGCGTGATTACAGACTGTTCCTATCTGGGCGTAGATTATTTCATGCCGAAGCCCTGCGACACCTCCGCTCTCATCCTCCACATCCGTCAGTTGATGGGCGAAGCCAAGGCGGACGTGCCCGTGGAAGGCTTTGACTGCCGCCCTGTGTCCAAAAGCGTGGATCCTGACGCCGATTTGGAATCTATGGTCACAGACATCATCCATGAAATCGGCGTACCCGCCCATATCAAGGGCTATCAGTATCTGCGGGTAGCCATTATTCTCACCGTCAAAGATATGGAAGTCATCAACGCCGTCACCAAGGTCCTCTATCCGGCGGTGGCCAAGAAGTTCAATACCACGCCTAGCCGTGTGGAGCGCGCCATCCGCCACGCTATTGAAGTGGCCTGGGATCGCGGCGATATCGAAGTGCTGCAGAAGTACTTCGGTTACACCGTCTCGAACATCAAGGGCAAGCCCACCAATTCCGAATTCATCGCCATGATCGCCGACAGTCTCACTCTGCGGAGAAAACACGTGGCGGAGCGGTAAAACTCTAAAAAACGCAAGAATACATGAACCCCCGACCATGTCGGGGGTTCATGTATTCTGCATATGTGCGGTGATTGCTACGGTCTTTATACTGGCCATTCCGATGAGTTCAGAAACTAAGTGTATTCACATCAACCAAGAGGCGCCGCGGAAAACCGCGGCGCCTCTTGGTTGATACAGCTTTCTCTTACTCTTTACGCCTGGGCGGCGGCGTTTTCTTCCCGCCAGGCAGCAAAGGCTTTCAGCTCCGGCTCGCAGAGCATGAAAGCTGCGGCAATCACCGCAATATCGTCCAGCTGGCCCAGCACGGGCACCTCGTCGGAGATCAGATCCTGCTTCTTCACCACATAGATGAATGCCGCCACCAGGGTGGCGATCACCTTGATGGATACGTTGGTGTAGGCGCCGGTGATGTAGCCTTTGATCATAGCCACCATCTGGGGAATATCTGCCAGCACGGAGCCCGCCACCGGGACATCCTTCAGCTTTTCCTCCAGCTGCTTGAGCAGAGCATCGATTTTGCCGGGATCCTTCAGCAGCTCCTGCGCTTCGGCGATGCCGTTTTCCAGGGCCTGCTTCGCTTGTTCAAAATCCACTGCCATTTCTTTATCCTCCTGTTGTGTTTTCTATTTAATCTAAGGGATCGCGCCCTTATTCTCCCAATATGTTCCGCCGCGCCGTTTTGCAGGCGTTGACCAGCATAGTCGCGTCCATGCCGTAGGTAACGCTGTCATAGCCCATTGCAAAGGCGGCGCGGGCCGCCTCCTCTGTGGCCGCATAGATCAGCGAGGGCTTTTTCGCCGCGGCGCAGAGGCCCTGGATATGGCGCAACGCCTCCTGAAATTCCGGACGGTCAAATTCTCCGGGAATCCCCATGCCTGTGGACAGATCGAAGGGACCGACAAAGATGCCGTCAATCCCGTCCAAAGCCAGAATCTCCTCCAAATGCTCCAGACAGCCCAGCGTCTCGCATTGCGGGATCAGCATGGATTCCCGATTGGATACTGCGAAATAATGGGGCATGCCCTGGCTGGCATAGTCCTCATACCAAAAACCGGAGCCGGCGGTGTTGGCCACGCCTCGATCTCCCAAGGGTGCATACTTGCCGTAGCGTACAATGGCCGCCGCTTCCTCAACTGTGTTCACGCAGGGAATAATCAGTCCCTGTGCGCCCGCATCCAGCAGTTTTAGAATTGCCGCGCGGGAAATCTCCTGCACCCGGGCAAAGGGCGTAATGCCATACAGACGGGCGGCGCGCACAAAGTCCAGCGCCGCCAGCGGATCAAAGGGGCCGTGCTCCGTATCGATGATCAAATAGTCCAGACCCGCCAGCCCCAGACATTCCGCCGAAGTGGCTGTTCCCAGCTCCATAAAGATCCCCAAGGTCTTTTCTCCTTGGATCATTTTTTCTCTGACAAGATTTTTCATGGCCTGCCCCCTGTTTTTTTCCATCTTAGCATATCGCGCAGAGGCTTGCAAGGGGGCACTGTCGGCGGCGCCTATCGATTCAGCATCCAGACGCCGAAGTTCAGATATCCGGCAAAGGCTACCCACAACAGATAGGGAATCTGTAGGCGGGCCGCCGTCAAATCCAAGTCCCGGAACGACAGGAACATCCATACAAGCAGCGCAAACAGCAGCACCAGCCACACAAACGCAAACAGAAAGGCCTGGAGATTGAAGAAAATCAGGCTCCAGAAGAAATTGACCGCCAGTTGAATCAGATAAAGCCGCAGACATTCGCTGCGGGCTCCGGAAAGCGGCGTCAGGGAAATCCGCGCCGCGCCGATTCCCATCAGCGCATAGAGCAGCGTCCACACGATGGGAAATACCAAGGCCGGCGGCGAGAGCGGCGGCTTTGTTACGGTCTGCTGATACAACTCCGTTCCGGCTCGGCTGAGCAATCCCGCCAGCAACCCCACCGCTTCTGTGAATACGACCCAGTACAGGTATGGTTTCCAGATCCTGGATTTCATGGACATCACCCCGTGTTAGCTTATGCGGGCCGCTCCCCGGATATGTGGACAACAAACAGGCCGGACGTTTTTTCCGCCCGGCCTGTTTGTTGTCGCAGCTGTCCCGCGTCAATAGATTTTGCGGATCTGCTCCGGCTGCAGTCCATAGTGACGGCAGAAGTCCTCCAAATCCGCCTCGCTCCGGATCAGCAGCAGCTCTCGAAGTTTGCCGCTGCCGCGGGATCGCAGACACAGCACCTGCTCACCACTGCAAATACTGCTGCGAATCACCGGCTCATACTCCTCCAGGGAAAAGTCCGGCCAGGATGGTTCCTTCGCTTTCCGCCGGAACATCTCAGCGGGACTGCGCCAGCCGTTCTCCCACTGCCTGCATACCCTTGATGCACAGGGAGGTGACCAGCCCCAGCAAGGCCAACGCCAGCGCGGCTTCCTTTTTTCGCATCCTTTTTCACTCCTTTTCTACCATTATATTTATATATACTTATATCTTTTTCTTTCTCGCGCACACAAAGGCCGTCAGATGCCGCCGGACGGCGGCGTTACCACAGAGACGGTCAGGGTACTTTTCAAGTAGGAAGTCCGATTGTCGAACATCTCCAGTTCCAGCACCAGGCTTTGCTCCCGGCGCTTCATCACCGTGCTGGAGATGGTATACTCTCCTGCCTGGGTCAGGGGCGAAGGCGCATAGAAGGTTCCGTTTTCAAAGTTTACCGCACTCCCCAACAGATCGAAGGCATGCCAGGCTGCTGCGGAACACATCAAATTCACATACTGGCTCCGATTCGTTTCCGGCTTCAGCGTCTTGATCTGGGCGGTATAGAATCGGCTTTCCGCCCGGGATTCGTCGCCGCTCAGCTGCAGCACACTGTCGTCGATCTGTCCCAGCTCCCGGTAGGTGTGCATGTACTGGTAGTACCGCACCACGTCGCTCAGGCTGATAAAACCGCTCATGCCGTCCCTGCTGGTCACCGCTGCGAAAAGTCGGTTCCCTTTGATCAACTTTTCCGCCAGCGCCTCCATGCTCAGCTCCTCCTGGACGATGCCGTCGCTTTCCGGCTTGTCCATGATTTCCGACAGTCGGATGGCCGGCGCCACCGTCATGGCGGTCATGGCGTCCACGGAGCCGCAGATTTTCAAACTGTCGTCCACAATCGCACAGCTGGATCCATCATAATAGATATCCGTATAGAGCCGATGCCACGCCGTCACCATATCGTCATGGTACAGATAGCGGGGCAACTGCATCCAATCCCGTACCGTGGTCATGTCCCGCTGCGGCAGTCCCGCCGCCAAACGTCGGTTAAGCATCCCCATCAGCGTGGAGCTGTCCTGCTCTGAGCCGAACACACACAGGCCCTTCTTCTCTGCCTCCTTCAGCAACGCTTCGCCGATTTCCGCGCCGCCGGTCAGCAGGATGTCCAGTCCCTGCTCCACCGCCGCGAGCTGCAGTTCCGGGCGTTCGCCTACCAGGCACAGCACCGAACCGCTGCAGCGGCGTACCACATCACGCAGCTGGGTCTCGCTGCCGTCCGCCACCACCAGACTGGGCAGAGGTTTTCTCGCCGCCTCCGCGCCGCAGAGACACAGGGCCCCGATGCTCCTGGCCGCCTCCGCTAGAGATGTGCTCCCATCCTCCGCTACGCCCCGGAGATTGATGCGCAGCGTTCCGGTCTTGGGCCGGGTGAGCACAAGGCCCTGGGCCTCCGCTGCTTTGATCCCTTTATATGCCGTACCCTCGCTGACGCTCAACTCTTGAGCAAGCCCCCGCACCGAAACCTTCTCTCCAGGCTCCAGGCGGGCGATATGCTCTACAATGCGCTCAATCTTGCTGGCCAATACGACCCCTCCGTCTCTTTCGCGGCATGCGAAACCGCGCCTTTTTGTCTATATTACGACATTTCTTTGCTTTGTGCAAGTTGCTATTTTAAAATGTTATATAACAGTTTTCGTGCCAAACCCTTATGTCAAACGCATAAATTGATCGTTCCTCCCCTCCTGTTATATAACATTTCCGGGAAATGATTGTTAATTGTGTAATTATATCAAATTTTTTGAATTCGCCGGGGCTATGATTGACGAATAATAGTCAAATATGCTATTATTCCTACAGTAGAAGTCGGAGTTCGGCCTAAACATCTTGCGCCCTTGGACAAGACGTTTTCCCCGGCTCCGTCACTACAGAATACGAGTGGCTGTGTTAATGTGTGCAGCACAAAATTTATGGAGGTATTAGGTATGGATTTCAGACTGACTGAGCAACAGCAGATGATTCGTGACATGGTTCGCGAATTCGCAGAGGCTGAGGTTAAGCCCCTGGCCAAAGAAGTTGACGAGAAGCACATGTTCCCCGTCGAGAACGTGAAGAAGATGCAGGAAATGGGTCTGTTCGGTCTTGCCTATCCCGAAGAGTACGGCGGAAGCGGCGCCGGTCAGGTTGCTTACGTGCTGGCTGTTGAAGAGCTCGCCAAGGTTTGTGCCACCACTTCTATCGTTCTGTCTGCCAGCGCGTCCCTGGGTTGCTGGCCCATCTACAAATTCGGCACCGAAGAGCAGAAGCAGAGATGGCTGGTTCCCGCCTGCAAGGGTGAGAAGCTGGCTGCCTTCGCTCTGACCGAGCCCGAAGCCGGCACCGATGCTGCCATGCAGAAGTCCCGCGCTGTTCTCTCCGAGGATGGCACCTACTACACCGTCAACGGCAGCAAGATCTTCATCACCAACGCCGAATATGCTGATTTCTTCATCATCTTCGTTATGACCAACCCCGAGCTGGGCACCAAGGGCATCACCGCGTTCGTCATCGACAAGGACATCGAGGGCCTGAGCATTTCCGAGCCCGAGAACAAGATGGGCATCTGCGGTTCCTCCACCTGCCAGCTGTTCTTCGACAACATGAAGGTTCCTGTTGAGAATCGCCTGGGTGCTGAAGGCAAGGGCTTCGGCATCGCCATGATGACTCTGGACGTCGGCCGTATCGGCGTCGCTGCTCAGGCTGTGGGCATCGCCCAGGGCGCCATCGACGAGACCGTCAAGTTCGTCAACCAGCGCGTACAGTTCGGTAAGACCATCTCCAAGTTCCAGAACAC
>CACZSJ010000090.1 GCA_902783825.1 Oscillospiraceae bacterium
GGCATTATCCTGAAAGAGCAGGAGACGGTCTGCGACCTGGCGAATACAAGAACTATGGTGTTCGGGAAAACGGGGACCGTAACTACTGGTGAATATACGGTGACAGACGTATTCCCGGATGGTGTGGATGAGGAAAAATTGCTTTCCGTAGCGGCCATCGCGGAGAGCGGCTCCGGGCATCCGATTGCCAAAGCCATCAAGCGCGCTGCTGGCTGGACGGCGGCCATGGGCGCAAAAGCCGGAGAGATGGCAGAAATGCCGGGGCGAGGCGTTTCTGCGGTGATTGCTGGCAAGCGTGTGTTGGTTGGCAACGCTTCGTTGCTGGAAGAAAACGGCGTTTATTATCAAGTTCCCAAACGCAGCGGCGCAGCCATCCATGTGGCGGTGGACCAGGTCTATTGGGGATACATTATGGTGGGCGACAAGCCCCGTGAGAACGCGTTTGACGCCCTGGAAGAACTTCGCATTGCCGGGGTTGGCAATCTGATCATGCTTACGGGGGACGTATTGTCCGTGTCGCGCCCCATTGCCTCTTCCCTGAATTTTGACATGGTGAAAACAGAGCTGAGTCCGGAGGGGAAGCTTTCCGCCATCGACTATTTGCTCAGCTCCAATGAGCCTCGCGCCAAGCTTGGATATGTCGGCGACGGCACCCACGATGCTGCGCTGCTGGAGCGGGCAGATCTGGGGATCAGCCTCAATGCCCTGTATGGGGAAAATCTGGTGAGTGCAGCGGATATTGCCTTGCTGGGGAATGATATTCTCAGCCTTCCCATGACCATGCGCATTTGTGTCGGAAGCAATCGCATCGCAAAAGAAAACGCGTATTTTGCCGGCGGCGTCAAGCTGCTGCTTCTGTGCCTTGGGATCTTCGGGCTGCTGTCCATCCCGGCGGCGGCCATTGTCGAGCTTCTGCTGACGGTGCTTCTGATGGTCAACGCACTGCGCGCCTTTGGGCTTCGATGAGAGGGATTGGAATGAACGTTTACGATTTTGATCAGACGATTTTTGAGCCGGACAGTTCGTATGCCTTTGTCCTGTATTGCTTGCGTCACTATCCCCGTGCTGTTTCCCGAGCACTGCCGCGGGCTGGGCTGATGGGAGCTTTGCGCCTGCTGAAGCTGCGGGATACCCGGGCGCTGAAGGAGGAGGTTTTTTCCTTCCTGCCTCTGTTGGACGATGTAGATCGGATCGTGGAGGAATTTTGGGCAGAGAATATATCTGGAGTTTCCGCTTGGTATTTGGCGCAGAAGCAGGAGGATGATCTGATTCTGTCGGCCTCTCCCGCTTTCCTGCTGCAGCCGGTTGCAGACTGGCTTGGGGTGCGCTTGATCGCAACGCCTATGGACAAGCATACCGGGAAAATTATCGGTAAGAATTGCCACGACTATGAGAAAGTAACTCGTTTTTACGCCGCCTTTCCTAATGTGAGACCCGCGCGTTTCTATTCGGATTCCCTTTCCGACGCTCCCATGGCCAGAATTGCGGAGGAGGCGTTTCTCGTTAAACACGGAGAATGTCTGCCCTGGCCCTTGTAGGTTTTTACAAAAAGAAGCAGCCATGAAAACAATCGTTTTCATGGCTGCTTCTTTTGTGTTCTGCAAAAATCAAGGTTTGAAGTCCGGGACAAAGCTGCCCTGGATGCCCATGGCTTTCAAACGGGCTTTGATTTGACCGGGTTTCTTGTTATACATGGCGGTGCGCAGAGCGTCGTCCGGGACAAAACGGCAGTAGGCGCTGCAGAAGGCGTCAAACATGGGGCGGTTTCCGGGGCCGAGCTTGTTTATCAACAGAACCACGGCCAGAGACGCACCAACGCCAAAGCTCTGAATCAGATAGAGCGGGCAAAAGAATACAATGACAAAGAGAATCAGGGCGGAAATCACAAGGCAGGTAATCAATGAAATGGTAGTGTAGCGATCGGCGCCCACAGCGATCAGATCTTCCTGAAGTGCGCGCATTTTCTTGATCAAGGGTTTGGCAGTCAGAATATTAAACAAAAACTGACGCGCAAACAGATATGCCCAAAGCCAACCGCCCAGAAATACGGCAGCAGCCAACATGATTTTCATTTCCATCTTTTGCCTCCTGTCTGCCGACGGGCGGGATTGAGCGTTCCAATCCGTACAGTTTTGTGTCGACTCGTCCGGCTGACCCACAGTGTAGCACAGGCGGGGGAAAGATTCAAGAATATTTGTTCAGACGGTGAATAGATTGTTCTCAGGATGTGAATGTGATGAACGCTATGGAAACTGCCGTGACCTTGCTGGACAAACCCTACGCCGACGCATTGCGGAAATTGGATCAGAACAGGGTGGAGGAGATCCGCCTTCGGTTGGGAAAAGAGCCGCGAGTCCTCATACAGGGAAAGGAACGCCTGCTCTCCGATCGAGTTGTTCGGGAAGAAGACCTGCTAAGGCTCCTGGAGGCGGCCAGCGCGGCATCTGCCCACAGTGCAGCGCCGGCCATGGCTGAGGGGTATTTGCCGTACAGGGGTTTGCGCATCGGCCTGTGTGGAACCGGTATTGTCCGCAAGGGGGAATTTGTTGGGTTTCGTTCCTGTTCCTCCGCTGCTATTCGTATCCCGTCCCAGCGCTATGGCCTGTGTGAGAGCTTTCTTCCGCAGCTGCTGCAGGATGGCTTTCGAAGCACCTTGATCGCTTCGCCGCCGGGAGGCGGCAAAACGACCCTGCTGCGAGAGCTGATACGTGTCTTGTCAGGTCGGGGCTTTCGCTTGGGCGTTGTGGATGACAGAGGAGAATTAGGCGGAAGCGACGGCGGGCGAATCCAGATGGATTTGGGTGAGCACACGGACGTGTTGACAGGACTTGACAAATATCGCGGGGCTCTGATGCTTCTAAGAGGCATGAATCCACAGATTCTGGCTATGGATGAAGTGAGCCGGGAGGAAGACATGCGTGCCGTTGAGGAATGCTGTGCCTGCGGCGTGGAGCTGCTGGCAAGCGTACATGCTTCCGGTCAGGACGACCTGCAAAGACGTACCCTGTATCGCAGGATGCTGGACAGGCAGATCTTTTCGTGGCTTATCACAATCAGCGGATGCGGCGATCAGCGGCGCTACCTGCTGACGAGGATGACGGGATGAGGATTTGGGGATTGTTCTTGATGTTCGCCGGCTGCGCTGGCGGAGGGATTCAGTATTGCGCTATACAAAAAAAGCGTCTTGCGCTTCTGCGTCATACGCTTTCGGCTCTGGAGATACTGGAAGGTGAGCTTGGTACAAGCGCTCTGCCCATGCCGGAATTGTGTCAGTTGCTGCAACGCCACTCCGAGCTGGCAGTACGAGATTTTTTTCTGGAATTGACACAGAGAATGCCTGAGCTTGGGCGGCGGTCATTTGCCAGCATCTGGCGGCAGGCAGCACGCTGCCACCTGGCAGGGCTGGGTGAGGCGCCCATGGAGGCGTACCTTGCGTTGGGGGAGAAGCTGGGACGATATGAATTGGAACAACAGCTGTCGGCTGTGCGGCAGTGTCAGAGAGCGCTGCGGAGAAGCCTGGAGTCGGCGGAAGCGGCGTATCCGGCAGAGCGGAAGCTGGGGATGGGGCTTTCTCTATCGTTGGGAGCTCTGCTTCTGATCCTGTACCTATAGGAGCTGCAAATGGATGTGGATCTGATCTTTAAAATTGCCGCGGTGGGAATTCTGGTGGCTGTTTTGAACATTCTACTCCAGAGATCCGGTCGGGACGAACAGGCTTTGATGACAACGATTGCGGCTCTTGTGGTGGTCTTGATGATGGTGGTACAGAAAATCAGCGAGCTGTTTAACATGATCAAGACCTTGTTTGGCCTGTGATATGGATGTGGTCTGGAAAGCGGCTGCGGTCGCGCTTACTGCGGCTATTTTGGGCCTCTTGATCCGCCAGAAGAATCCGGAGCTTGCGCTGCTGCTGAGTGTCTGTACGGTTACTGTGATTCTTTTGGGAACCATCGGGCTGCTCAGCGGCCTTGTGACTCTGTTTGAAACAGCAGAAAGCATCATGAGCAGGAGCGAGACCATGGTAGCGCCGCTGTTTAAATGTTGTGCCATCGGGCTTCTGTCAAAAATCTGCATGGAATTGTGCGCTGAGGCAGGAAACCATGCGGCCGCCGTCGCGGTGGAACTGGCCGGGACAATTTGCGCGCTGCGGCTGGTTTTGCCGCTGATGATCTCCGTGCTGAAGCTGATAGGGGGGATGGTATGAAAAAGCTTTTGCTGATCCTGCTGCTATGCCCGCTGTTCGGCACGGTGGCCCATGCGGAGGATGTCTACGAACAGACTGCGCAGATGGCGCAGATCTATGAGGTGGAAAACGCCCTGTCCGACGAGGAACTGGCACTGACAGGAAACCTGACGCTGGACGGCAGCTATGATACGGAGGGCGCTCTCCGGCGGCTGTGGAAGCATCTGTTGGCATCGTTGCAGGAGCAGCTGCAGAACAATTTGCTCTACGCTGCGCAGTTGGTTGCATTGGCGGCCCTGTGCGCTGTTCTGCGCGCTGCGACGCCGCACAAAACAATCTCTGGCTTCGTCGATATGGCGGCTTGCTGCGCGGCAACGCTGATGCTGAGCGGGAGCCTTGAGAGTGTGATTGTTCAAGCGACGGAAACGCTGCGGCAATTGTCTGACTATTCCCGCGCAGCCTTGCCCGCTATTTTTACCGCGGCTGCTTTTACCGGCGCTGTTGGCTCTGCCGCGGCCCGCTACGCCGCAGTGTGCTTGGCGATGGACGTGATGATGACGGCGCAGATGCGGCTGGTTTTGCCTTTGCTGTATGGCTTTCTGACAGTATCCATCAGCCGCAGCCTGTTTGATAACGCTATTTTGGCGGCCTGCGCGCGTTTCCTGAAATGGAGCATCACTATGGCGCTTACGACCGTTACGCTTGTATTCAGCGCATACTTGAGCATTACCGGCGCCATTGCGGGCAGCACGGATGCGGTGGCCATCAAGGCGACTCGCACGGCGATTGCTACGGCCTTACCGGTTGTGGGGGGGATTCTGTCGGATTCCGCTTCGGTAATTCTGGCTGCGGCGGGCTTTATCAAAAACACGGCGGGGGCCTTTGCGCTGCTGGCAGTTTGTGCATTGTGCCTTGGCCCTTTTGCGCTGCTTACCGTCAAGATGCTGCTGTTTAAGCTGGCGGCTGCAGTGGCAGATATGTTTCCTGCTTCCGGGCTTTCTCGTCTGATCGGCGATTTTTCCGTCGTGTTCGGTATCCTGCTGGGGATGATCGGAAGCTGCGGGATCATGTTGTTTTTATCGATCATGTCCGGGATTAAGGTGGTGGCGGCAGGATGATGAACCAAATCCGACAATTGTGCGTCCTTTCCGTTCTCTGCGGAACCGCTCTGCAGTTGACGCCGGAGGGAGGGGTCAAACGCGCGATGGCTGTGCTTTGCGCGATGATTCTGAGCGCTTCTCTCCTGTCCGCATTGCATAGACTGAATCTGGACGCCTATGCCCTGGAGACGGCCCGTCAACGGGAGGAGGAGCATCTGTTTCTGACTGGCAACAGCGACAGGCGGGAGCGGCTGAACCGACTTGTCATAGAGCAAGAGTACGAGACATATATTTTGGACAAAGCCGGAAGTGCTGGGCTGGAGTTGACGGCGGTTGCGGTTGAAGCCAAGTGGGATATGGATGGAATTTGGGTTCCGCATACCGTGCAGATTGGATACAGGGGGGAGGAGAGACTGAAAGCATGGATGACGGATCGGATTACGGGAGATCTGGGAATACCGAAGGAAAGGCAGTATTGGTCACGTGAAGAGTGAAAGAAAGGTGATTCTGGAAAAACTGAATGCGATCAAATATCCGCTTTTGATGCTGGCGCTGGGGCTGTTGCTTTTGCTGTTGCCCGGGAAGAAGGAAAGCACCGTTTCGGAGATCGGAACAGATCAGCTTCTCCAGCAAACGCTGGCGCGCACGGATGGGATCGGAGAGGCCTGGGTCATTACCTCCGAAAACGGAGCCGTTGTGGTCTGCCGTGGTGCGGAGAACGCAAAAGCGCGGCTGGATATTATCCGGGCCGTCAATGCCTACACCGGATTTCCAAGCGACAGGATCACGGTATTGAAAATGGCAGATTAGTCTTGAGTGAGGGGGAATACCATGAAGAACAGGAAAAGAAATATTACCTTGATGGCCGTTTTAATCTTTGTCAGCGCGGCGGTTGCGCTGAATTGGACATACAACAAGCGCTGGGGAACGCCGGACGCGGAGATGGTGGCGGCGGAAGATGAAATGATGATGATCGCCAATATGGGTTACGGACAGAGCGTGGAGGCTGCCGCTTCAGAATACTTCGCGGAAGCCAGACTCACACGGCAGGTGTCCAGGGACGAGGCGCTGCAGCTGCTGCAGACGGCGGCCACAGCGGAGACAGCATCACAGGAGACCATTGACAGTGCCATGAACGCGATTTCCGCAATGGCCACCTGTTCCATGAAGGAGGCGCAGATTGAAAATCTCCTGATTGCCAAGGACTTTGCTGACTGTGTTGTATATATCGGCAACGATTCCGTGACGGTGGCGGTCCCGGCCCCGGCTGAAGGCCTAAGCGAGGATGCGGTGGCACGGATTACCGATGTGATCTGCAATGAGACGGAATATGCGGCAGCGCAATTGAGTATCATTGAGGTAAAAGCATGAAAAGAAGCCCGGCTTGATCCAATGGATCAGGCCGGTTTTTCTTGCAATTTTTCTTGCAAATTTCAGGATAAGTCTTTCTTTTTTTCGTGCAGCGTGGTAAAATATTCTGAATTCATTTAGGAGGACGATCCATGGCTGAGAATTATATTACGTGCCGGGAAGAAAACGGCAGCATCAATATTTCTGAAGATGTGATTTCCGGTATGGTGCGGGCCGCAGTGGCGGAAGTCGACGGCGTTGCCGGACTTTCCAACACAGCTGGCTCCGAGCTTGCCGAGCTGATTGGTCTCAAGACGCTGCCCAAAGGCGTGAAGGTGCAGTTTGTGGATGAGAAGATCGTGGTGGATACCATCGTGACGGTGATGTACGGCTTTAACATTGTTGAGGTTGCCAAGCAGGTGCAGGACAAGGTGATGACCGCCGTGCAGGCCGCGACCGGAATCGAACAGGCGGAGATTAACGTACACGTTTCCGGAATCGCCTTTGAAAAATAAGCGGGAGGATTGGGGAATGACCAGAACCGCGGCAAGAGAGATTGCGATCCAGCTGTGCTTTGCGGCTGAGGCCGCCGGCAGACTGCCGGAGGAACTGATGGAGGACTTCTTTTCTCCGGAGCATTATGATAGTCTTGCACAGGAACAGGAGCTTTTTGCTGACTACCCCGACAAGACGCAGATGGAGTATATCCGCAGACTGCTGACGCTTGGCATGGAACACCGGGCGGAGATCGACGGCTATATTGAACGTTACGCCAGAGGCTGGAAGGTGGAAAGGATTTCGCATACAGCGCGGGCAATCCTTCGCTGCGCTCTGTGCGAGATCCTCTATATGGATGACGTGCCCAACGCGGTGGCCATCAACGAAGCGGTGGAGTTGGACAAGTCCTATGACGAGCCGGAGACTGTTTCTTTTGTCAATGGCGTTCTGGGTGGATTTATGCGCGGTGAACTTGCCCGGGAAGACAGCTGACTATGCAGAGACAGGCAATCAGTGTTACAGAACTGAATAACCGGATCAAGGGACTGTTCGAGCTGGATCCGTTGCTTGCCGATGTATGTGTGCGCGGCGAGCTGTCCAATTACAAGATGTATCCTTCCGGCCATCACTATTTCAGTCTCAAGGACAGCGAGAGCAGTCTGCGCTGCGTCATGTTCAAAAGCAGCGCCTCCAAGCTGCGCTTTCAGCCGGAAAACGGAATGGGCGTTACCGCGTACGGGCGAGTATCCGTCTATCCACGGGATGGTGCCTATCAGCTGTATTGCACGGCCTTGGTTCCGGAGGGGACTGGAGATCTGCAAATTGCCTTTGAGCAGTTGAAAGAGAAGCTCTCCGAAGAGGGCTTGTTTGATCCGGCGCACAAAAAACCGCTTCCTCCGTTTCCGGAAAAGATCGCCATTGTGACCTCGTCTGCGGGTGCGGCGATACACGATATGATTCGCATTCTGGGCCGTCGCTGGCCCATGGCCAAAGTGGTTTTGCTCCCGGTGCGCGTCCAGGGAGCGGAAGCACCGCCGGAGATTGCAGGCGCCATCCGCTATGCCAATGAGTTTCAATTGGCGGACGTGTTGATCACCGGGCGGGGCGGCGGTTCCATGGAGGATTTATGGGCGTTTAACGACGAGAGAGTTGCCAGGGCGATTTACGCCTCGGAAATCCCCGTGATTTCTGCTGTGGGCCACGAGCCGGATGTGACGATTGCGGATTATGTGGCGGACCGGCGGGCGTCTACCCCGTCCAACGCGGCGGAAATCGTGGTGCCGGATCAATTTGAGATGCGGGAAAGCCTGACGTCCTACGAGATTCGAAGCCGTCAGGCTGTGCAGAAGGGTTTGACCCGGGCGGCGCAGCAGCTGGAAATGATGAGAAGTAAGCGCGTCTTGGCGGATCCAATGGTATACATTGACAACCGGCGTATGGAGTTGGATCATGCCAGAGACAGGCTTGGTGCCGCGGCAGATCGGAGGCTTTCCGAAAAGAAACAGCGCTTTGTCAAACTGGGCGCCGCATTGGACGCGATGAGTCCACTTCGGGTCTTGTCCCGTGGCTACTCAATCGCCGCATCGGATGAAGGAAAACCGATCAGACATGTACAGGAGCTTCATCCGGGGGACAAAATCAAACTGACCTTTGCCCGGGGGTGTGCGGACTGCACGGTCGATCACGTGGAGGAAAATGAAAATGGCTGAGAAGAAAGTGAGTTTTGAACAGGGCCTGAATAGATTGGACGAGATTGTGAGGCATCTGGAGCAAGGGGATCTCCCGCTGAGCGAGTCCCTGTCGCTTTTCGAAGAGGGAGCCAAGCTGCTGGCCTCCTGCAGCAAATTGCTGGATGAGGCGGAGCAAAAGGTGGTCAAGCTGCGCAAGGGCGCGGATCGACAGCCGGAAGAGCTACCCTTTGAAGATGAGGGCTGAGATGACAACAGAGGCCTATAAAGAACAGATCGAGCAGGCGCTGGCGACATACTTTCGTGTGGATGAGCCGTTCCCGTATCAGGGACTGGCAGAGTCCATGCGCTACAGCCTCCTTGCAGGGGGAAAACGGATCCGGCCAATGCTGGTGCTGGAGTTTTGCCGGATCAGCGGCGGCGATGTAAAAAAGGCGCTGCCCGTGGCCTGTGCGGTTGAGATGCTGCATACCTACAGCCTGATCCACGATGATCTGCCCTGCATGGACAACGATGACCTGCGCCGGGGAAAGCCCACGAACCATGTGGTCTTCGGGGAAACGACGGCAGTTCTGGCTGGAGACGCTTTGCAGGCGGAAGCCTTCGGAACGATTCTTCGCAGTGATCTTCCTGCGGCGTGTCGTGCCAAGTGCGCGGAGATCCTTGCTTCGGCGGTTGGCCTGGACGGGATGTGCGGCGGGCAGTATTTAGATATCCTTGGGGAAGGCAAGCTTCTCCGGGAGGAAGATTTGAACGAAATCAACAGCCGCAAGACAGGGGCGCTTCTGACTGCGGCCTGTCAGATGGGCGTGGCCGCCGCCGGCGGCCGGGAGGATCAGCTGGAGACAGCGGCACAGTATGGAGCCGCCATTGGCATGGCCTTCCAGATCCGGGACGATATGCTGGACGTACTCAGCACAAAGGAAGAACTGGGAAAGCCCATCGGTTCCGATGTGCAGGAAAATAAAAACACCTATATGGTCTTGTTGGGAGAAGAGCGCTGCGCGGCTCTGGTGGCGCGCCTTACGGAGGCGGCCAAGACCGTTTTGCGGCAGAGCTTTACAGATACAGAATTTCTCATCTCGCTTGCGGATTCCATGGCGCTGCGACGCAACTGATTCGCAAGGGCTGGTTAGGGGTAAGCTTTGGGTATATTAGAGACAATACAATCATCCAATGACGTCAAACAATTGCGGCCGGAACAGCTTGTGCCTTTGTGCAAGGAAATCCGGGAGTTTTTGATTGATTCCGTGTCGAAAACAGGAGGACATCTGGCCTCAAACCTGGGGACGGTGGAGCTTACGCTTGCGCTGCATCGGGTATACGACACCCGGCGAGACCGCCTGGTTTTTGACGTGGGACATCAGAGTTACACGCACAAGCTTCTCACCGGGCGCAGAGAGCAGTTTTCCACCTTGCGCCAGCATGGGGGGCTTTCCGGTTTTCCCAGACCCTATGAGAGCGAGGATGACGCTTTCCTGGCGGGACATGCTTCCAATTCCATCTCTGTTGCTCTGGGAATGGCGCAAGCTCGCACACTGTTGGGACAGGATTATGACGTTGTCGCCGTGATTGGTGACGGCGCCCTGACCGGCGGGCTTGCCTACGAAGGGCTTGCCGGTGCGGCGGCCAGCGGAGAGGCCATGGTCATTGTCCTCAATGACAACAACATGTCCATTGACCCCAATGTGGGCGGAATCGCCAGCCTTCTGCAGAAGATGCGGATCAAGCCCAGCTATATCAGTTTCAAAAAGGCGTATCGTGCGATCTTTTCCCAACTGCCGGCGATCTATCAGTTTAACCACCGGATCAAGGAGAGAATCAAAGATTCTATTTTGCCGGGGAACATGTTCAGCGCGATGGATTTGAGCTACATCGGCCCGGTGGACGGACATGATGTCAAGCGGCTGGAATCTGTGCTGCGGTGGGCGAGGGATATGCGCCAACCGGTTATTGTACATGTGCTCACCCAAAAGGGAAAAGGCTGCGCATTTGCAGAAGCTCATCCGGAACGCTATCACGGTGTCGGCCCCTTTGACCCAGTTACCGGAGAACTAAAGTCCAGCGGCGAGGGTTTTTCAGAAAAGTTTGGGGAGCTTTTGTGCAAATTTGCTGAGAAGGATCCGCGGATCACCGCGATTACGGCGGCGATGGCCTGCGGCACCGGTTTGGACCGTTTCGCTGCCCGTTTCCCGGAGCGCTTTCACGATGTGGGCATTGCGGAAGGCCACGCCACGGCAATGGCCGCCGGCCTTGCCAAGCAGGGGGCGATTCCGGTCTTTGCCGTGTATGCCAGCTTTTTGCAGCGGGGATACGATATGCTGATTCACGATGTTGCTTTGCAGGGGCTGCACGCTGTGTTCGGCGTGGATCGGGCAGGCATTGTAGGCGGAGACGGAGAGACCCATCATGGGATCTTTGACGTGTGCTATCTTCGCAGTGTGCCGGGGATGCAGATTCTTTGTCCCGCCAGCTATGCGGAGCTTGAGGCCATGCTGGAAGAGGCTGTGTTCCGCAGAGAAGGACCGGTTGCGATTCGATATCCACGAGGAAAAGAGGGCGCCTACACCGACTGCTCCACCGAGACGGAACAATTGCTTCGGACTGGGGCGGATGCGACGCTGCTTTGTTATGGAATGATGGTCAACGAAGCCGTTTCTGCGGCGGATATCTTAGAGAAACAGGGCCTTTCTGTGGAGCTGATTAAGCTCAACAGCATTGGCAGCAACGACTATCCGCTGGTTATGCAGTCTCTGCGTAAAACCGGAAGCTTGGTGTTCCCTGAGGAAGTCTGCGCAGCCGGCTGCGTGGGAACCGCGATCTTGGCACAGGCCGCGGGCGAGAGCATTTGCCTGAGAAACGCCGCGCTGTTGAATTTAGGCGAGGGAATCATCAGCCATGGAGACCGGAGTCTGCTGCTGCGCGACTGTGGAGCGGATACACAGGCCATTGTGGAGGCCGTCAGAAAAGGGATACCGAGCGACACGAAAAAAGCATGAAAAAAGAGAGATTGGACGTGCTGGTCTTTGAACGTGGACTGGCGGAAAGCCGGGAGCGGGCTAAGACCACGGTGATGAGCGGAAGCATATTTGTAAACGGGCAGCGTGTAGACAAGCCGGGAACTCCTGTTCCGGTGGACGCGGACATCGAACTGCGCGGCGAAGCGATGCCTTTTGTCAGTCGAGGCGGCTACAAATTGGACAAGGCGCTTAAGGTTTTCCCAGTGAATCCGTCTGGAAAGATCTGTATCGACTGCGGCGCTTCTACGGGCGGCTTTACAGATGTGCTGCTTCAGCATGGCGCGGCGCGGGTGTACGCGGTGGACGTCGGCTATGGCCAGCTTGCCTGGAAGCTGCGAACGGACGAGCGCGTGGTCAACCTGGAGCGGATGAATCTGCGCTATATTGATCGGGAACAGATTCCGGAGCCTCTGGATCTGGCGGTGATGGACGTGTCTTTTATCTCCATCTGTTTGGTGTTGCCGGCGGTGCAAAAGCTGCTCAAGCCAGATGCGGAGCTGATTTGCCTGATCAAGCCCCAGTTTGAGGCAGGGCGGGAGCAGATAGGCAAAAAAGGCGTGGTACGAGATCCGGCGGTCCATGAAGCGGTGATTCAGAAGATTCTGGATTTTGCGTCTGTCAACGGCCTGCAAGTTTGTGGACTGGACTATTCTCCCATTCGCGGCCCGGAGGGCAATATTGAGTATATCTGCTATTTGAAAAATTGCGAGGGGCCAGATGCGGAAGTGGATGCTGCCGCTGTTGTGGCCGCCTCCCATGACACATTGTGAGGTGACAGCCGTGATTGCTGTATGTCCCAATCCCTTTCGGGATCAAAACCTGGAATTGACCAGGAAAACCTGCGCCCTTTTGCAAGAGGCTGGCTACAGAACGGTGATCTGTCCGATCTTTGCGGAGGACGACCCGGATATTCTGCCGGACGACATACCGGTACAGCAGCTGCAGAAGGCGGCGCCGGAAAGCAATCTGTGCATCGTGATCGGGGGCGACGGCACCATTCTGGCTGCCGTTCGCCAGCTGCAGGGAGCTGCGATTCCGATTCTGGGCGTGAATCTGGGCACAAAGGGCTTCATGTCCGCTTTGGAGCCGGAGGACCTTCCCTTGGTTCTGGAGGCCGCCAGAGGTGACTTTACCTGCAGTAGACGTATGATGCTTCAGGTTTCGGTGCAGCGGAACGGCCAGGTCATCTATACCGACCACGCCTTGAACGATGTGGTATTGCACGGCTATGGCGACTGTATTCAGCTTACCGCCTCTTGTGACGGAGAGACCATCACCCAGTTTTCCGGCGATGGGATTGTGCTGGCGACGCCTACGGGCTCTACGGGATATTCCATGTCGGCCGGCGGCCCTATTGTGGAGCCGGATGCGGAGAACATTCTCATCAGTCCGATATGCGCGCATATGATGGGCGCACGCTCTTTTGTCCTGGATCCCAGACGATGTATCCAGGTCAAAACCGAGAAGCTGCATGGCCGAAGGGCGTATCTGTCGGTAGACGGCAATTCGGTTGTGGATTTGGAAAATGGAGATCTTGCCTGTGTGGTTAGATCCGAGCGAAATACCCTGATGGCAAATTTGGGACGAAAAAGCTTTTATGAGCTTGCTTATAATAAATTGAGGTAGGAGGCCAGCCATGAAACCGGGCAGACAGAACGCCATTTTGGAAATCATTTCCCAAAGAGAAATCGAGACACAGCATCAGCTCCTACAGGCACTGGCCGAGCGGGGCGTGAAAAGCACCCAGGCTACGCTTTCCCGAGATATCAAGGATATGCGTTTGGTGAAAGAGCTTGGGCCAAACGGCAATTACCGCTATGTAGCGGGAAGCCGTCAAGAGGCCAGCGGTACGGAGCAAAAGCTGCGCACCATTTTCAAAGAGAGCGTCCTATCATACGATGTGGCGCAGAATCTGTTTGTGATCCGTACTCTTCCGGGGATGGCGTCCGCGGCCTGTTCCGCAGTTGACGCCATGGAAATCCGCGGTCTGGTTGGCACAATTGCCGGGGACGACACGGCCTTTCTGGCCATGCGGGACAACGAGGCTGCCCAGGCCCTCTACCACGAGATTGAGATGCTGTTTTAATTTTTGCTTTCAGGAGCGATCACATGCTGAATGCCTTGCACATTGAGAATATTGCGGTCATCGAGCGGGCGGATATCCAGTTCACGGGAGGACTGAATGTGCTGACGGGCGAAACCGGAGCGGGTAAATCGATTGTCATCGATGCAATCGGCGCCGTGCTGGGAGAGCGCGTGAGCAGGGAACTGGTGCGCCATGGTGCGGAAAAGGGCTTGGTTTCAGCGGTTTTTGATCCGGCCGGCACGGAAAGCTGGCTGGAGGAGAACGGAATCGAGGCGGAGGACGAGCTGATCGTGCAGCGCAACATCGGCGCAGATGGGAAGAGCAATTGCCGGGTTTGCGGTACGCCGGTTACGGCGGCCCAGTTGAAAGAACTGGCGTCTTACCTCGTGGATATTCACGGGCAGAACGACGGCAGACAACTGATGGACGAGCGGCGCCACCTGGACTATCTGGATCGCTTCGGTATGACGGAAGCTGCGCAGCAGGCTTTTCAGGCAGAGTATGCGTGTTATCGGCGACTCCAAAGAGAACGCAAAAGCTTGGAAATGGACGAAATAGAAAAAGAGCGGCTCAGCGAGAGCCTGCGTTATCAGATTGAGGAGCTGGAGCGCGCTCAGCTGCGTATTGGAGAAAAGGATGAACTTCAGGCAAGGCGCGACCTGCTTCGCAACGGAGAAAAGCTGACTGAGGCACTGGACGAGGCGCTTGCGCTTTTGTACGATGGTGAAGAAAACGCCGCGGCCTCGGTACAAAACGCAGTTTATTACGTGGATAGAGCGGCAGGGATTGCCCAGGACTTGGAAGAAAGCGCGGCCGCTGTCCGGGATGTGGGATTTGCGTTGGCGGATGTTTCCGAGCGCCTGCGCGATTTCCGCGATGGCTTAGACTTCTCTGCTGAGGAGTATGACAGACTGGAAGAGAGGCTTGCGTTGCTCTCGCGGCTGGAGCGGAAATACGGCCGAACTGAGGGCGAGCTTCTTCTCTATCTGGAACAGTGTAGGGAGAAGCTTGACAACATCCAGTATGCGGAGGAACGCGGCGCAAAATTGGATAAGCAGCTGCAGGAGCAGAAGCAGCGCTGCAGGCAGTGTGCCCAGCTGCTGCATCAGAAGAGAGAGGAAGCGGCGCGAAAACTGGAAACGCGCATGATCTCTGAACTGCGGGCTTTGAATATGCCATCGGTTCGCTTCGCGGTGGACTTTTCCCCGGTGGAAAAAGAGCCGGGCTTTGACGTCAGCGGAGGAGATATCGTCCGCTTTGTCATGTCGGCCAACGCAGGGGAAGAGCTGGGACGGATCAGCCGAATTGCCTCGGGAGGCGAGCTGAGCCGCATTATGCTGGCCATGAAGAACGTTTTTGCGGAAAAAGACCCGGTGCAGACGCTGATCTTTGATGAGATTGACACGGGGGTTTCCGGCGTTGCGGCGCAGCGTGTGGGAGAAAAGCTTTACACAGTTTCGCTGGGAAAACAGGTGTTGTGCGTAACCCATTTGCCTCAGATTGCGGCAATGGCTGACAGTCATTATCAGATTGACAAAGAAGAACGAAACGGCCGCACCTATACGCGGGTGCAGCCGCTGGATCATGAGGGAAGATGCCGAGAGCTGGCGAGACTGCACGGCGGAGATTTGCTTACGGAGACAAGTCTTGCCAGCGCGAAGGAGCAGCTTGCGGCTGCTGACCGACTGAAAGAAGGATTGCGCGATAGGTAGTTGCGGTGACAAACATGGCGTAATCAGCCGATTGACTGCGCTGCGTCCCGTGGCATTTGCTGCATACAGGACAGATATGCGCAATGCACGCTTTGTGCAAAGCGGGGCAGTCAAGAATCTGTTCTTGACAGGAACAGAGGGATTCAGTATAATACGTGCGTCAACGCGAAGAAGAACAGAAGTAGCGTGTTGCCTCTGCGCAGAGAGCCCCCGGTTGCTGAAAGGGGGAGAGAGGGATGCGTGAAATACCGTTTGGAGCGGCATACCGAACTCTTGAGATAGTAGGCTATGACGGGTGCGCCCGGTACAGCGCTTGAGTGTTTTGCACTCGCTGAGGCCCCTTTCGTGAGAAAGCGGCGAATCAGAGGTGGTACCGCATTGCATGCCCTCTGTCCGATGGACAGGGGGCTTTATCATGGAGGTGGAGAGAATCGGAGCGATAGAGAAGGCAAATGCACTGCACGAGCGGGGCTTTAACTGCGCCCAGAGTGTTTTGGCGTCCTGCAGCGACTATACGGGCTTGGACGAGGAAGGCGCTTTGGGTGTCAGCTGCGGTTTCGGCGGCGGTATGCGCTGCGGCGAAATCTGCGGTGCGGTTTCCGGCGGTGTGATGGCTCTGGGACTGGCGTATCCTTTTCGGCAGGAAGGGGATATTCCTGCGAAAGAGAGGATCAATGCGCTGGTAGAGGAGTATACAGAAGCATTTCGCATCCGCTTTGGACATCTGCGCTGCCAGGAGCTGGCGGGAGATAAAAGCGTTTGCCCGCGCTATATTGCGTATGCCGCGGAGCTGGCGGAAACCATGATACAGAACAATCAAGAAGAGGAGAGAGGATAATGCAGATTTACGAAGAACTGGTTGCCCGCGGCCTGATTGCCCAGGTTACCAACGAAGAAAAGATCCGGGAGCTGGTGAACAACGGAAAGGCGACCTTTTACATCGGCTTTGACTGTACAGCGGATTCCCTGACGGCGGGGCATTTTATGGCGCTGACGCTGATGAAACGGCTGCAGATGGCGGGGAATAAGCCCATTGCCCTGATTGGCGGCGGCACCACGATGATCGGAGATCCCTCCGGACGCACGGATATGCGCCGGATGCTCAGCTGTGACGATATCAACAACAATGCCTGCTGTTTTAGAGCTCAGATGGAGCGATTTATCGATTTCAGCGACGGCAAGGCGCTGATGGTGAACAATGCCGACTGGCTGATGGATTTGAAGTATGTTGACTTCCTGCGGGAGGTGGGCGCTTACTTCTCCGTCAACAACATGCTGCGGGCGGAGTGCTACAAGCAGCGTATGGAAAAGGGACTGAGCTTTTTTGAGTTTAACTACATGCTCATGCAAAGCTATGATTTCTATTATCTGTTCCAGCATTACGACTGCAACATGCAGTTTGGTGGGGACGACCAGTGGAGCAATATGCTGGGCGGTACCGAGTTGATCCGCAAGAAGCTGGGGCAAGACGCCCATGCCATGACCATAACGCTGCTGACGGATTCCCAGGGGAACAAGATGGGCAAGACTGCCGGCAACGCGCTCTGGCTGGACGCCAACAAGACAAGCCCCTATGACTTTTACCAGTACTGGCGGAATGTGGATGACGCCGATGTGCTCAAATGCATTCGGATGCTGACGTTTCTGCCTCTGGAGCAAATTGAGGAAATGGCCGCCTGGGAAGGCAGCCAGCTGAATAAGGCCAAGGAAATCCTGGCCTACGAATTGACCAGCATGGTGCATGGCCAGGAGGAAGCGAAGAAGGCGGAAGTGTCTGCCAAGGCGCTCTTTAGTGGCAGCGGAAACATGGAGAATATCCCCAGCACCCAACTGCGGGAGGAAGATCTGCAGGACGGTGCGCTGGATATCATGACCTTGCTGGTCAAGACCGGACTGTGCGCCTCCAAGTCTGACGCTCGGCGAAACATCCAGCAAGGCGGCGTAATGGCCGGGGAAGAAAAGATTACGGACATTGGCCGCAGCTTTGGCGCCGATGAACTCAGAGCGGGCTTGATTCTTCGAAGAGGAAAGAAAAACTACAATAAAGTGATTCTACAATAAAGCGCAGCAAGAACCGGAAGGCTATGCCTCCCGGTTCTTGCTTTTCAGATACGCTTTTAATTATTCCGGCAGCTTGCAGACGTCGATCCACTCCAAAGCTTTGGAATAGCGGAACAGTTCGTCCAGATCCAATTCAATGGCGCTGCTGGGGCTTCCGACAGCGGGGAACAC
>CACZSJ010000091.1 GCA_902783825.1 Oscillospiraceae bacterium
GCGGCAATACCATTGCCGCGGCTATGCCGAGGGCGTTTTGGTCAACGCTTCCGCCCAGGTGGATCGGCTGCTGCTCAACGCAGTGGAACCCTTTGATTGGGGGCGGGCCACGCCGCTCACGCCCGAGCATTTGGCGCAGGCCCAAGTAAAGCTGCCGGATCTGCCCGCAGCGCTGTTGTCCCGGCGGACAGAGGAAGAAGTGGCGCTGCGTCATCTGGGCGCTGTGGAGAGTGGGCTGCACAGCAGCGATTTGCAGTTGCAGCCGGATCTCTCCCAAACCCTTTGCCTGCCGCTTCTGGTGCCCGTTTATCTCCTTCTGCTGGAGGACGTCCAGGTGCTGATCAACGGCCAGACCGGTCGGATCGCCGTCCGGCGGGACAAGCCCGTTCAGCCACGGGAGCGGCTGATGGAGCCTTTGATCCTCTCCCTGCTGGCCACTCTGTTTTGGATGTATGCCGCAGCCGGCAATCTGGAGCTTTTCATCCTAGCCACCGGCGCCAGTGTGGTGCTGATTTTCGCGCTTCTGGGAGGACAGCTGGGCGAACGGCTGCACCGTCGGCTGTTTCGGATCCGCAACCCCTTTGCCGAACGCTATGAAAGCCGCTTCTTTCTTGTGCCGGGAGCCGATGCGCAGCCGGAGACTCGTGCCTGGCCCCTGCAATTCTACGAATCGCCGGAGGGCGAACCCGTGCCGGTAGAGATCCGTCGCTTCACCCCAAAGCGACTTGCGCTGTTTGTGCTGTTCGCCCTGGGTGTGCTGGCTCTTCCCTGGCTCGCCGCCCTGCTGCTGACCGCACTGCGGTCGTTTGGCGGCGGAGAAGCAGGGCCCGGCCAGGTGGAAGCCGCGTACGGCGCGGTTTGGTACGTGTTGGCCGCCGCGGCGCTCTTTCTTGGCTGTCTGGGCCTGGGACGCAGTCTGCTTTTTGACCATCCTGTTTTGCGTCAGCCCCTGCCGGACGGCACCTGGAAAGCCATTCCGCCGGAAAAGAGCGCCCCGGGTCGCCTTTCCCTTTGGACCCGGCTTCGCAAGCGCTTCCGGGCCGACGCCATCGTGGGCATAGCCTTCGGTGCGCTGATCGTGCTGCTGGGCTCCATCCTGGCTATGCTTCCCTGATATTTCATCGCTTTTTCCCCTTTACAGCGGCGGCTTGCGCTCATATAATAGATGCTGTGGCAAGCCCTTTTTCCCTCATGGAATATCCCCGTCTGCAGACCCTGTGCCTGCGCCGACGTTTTGCAAAAAAACATGTGAATTACACGGAAAGGAGCACCCCTATGAAGCTGAACAAGAAACTGATGGCAAGCCTGCTGGTTTTGACGCTGCTGCTTTGTCTGTTGCCGGCAAGCGCATTGGCCGCTCCCCTGGGCCTGAAGGGCCTGGGAAATCGCCCCCTGCCCTCTCCCGCCGTTCCAGAGGCGGAAGTCGCTGAAGAGACGGAAGTCGCCGAAGAGGCGGAGGAAGTCCTGGCGGAAGCCCCTGAGGTGACAGACGCGGAAGCGGAGGCTGTTGCGGAAGAAGCAGAGCTTCTTCCGGAGCCCGAAGGGGTCGAAGACCTCCCCACTGAGGCGCCGGAGGCCGTAGCCGAGGACGCCGCTGAGCCGGATCCCGAAGAGCTGGAGGCTGCCTTGGACGCAATCTTGGCCCAAGCCGAAGAAGAGGAGGAGCCGGAGGTTGCTCTCGCCCCGGAGGATGTCGCTGAACTGGAGTCCGAGCAGGAGCATGGCGCTCCTCCCCAGCCGGAGACTTATTGCAACGAGGCCGGCGAAACCTACTACGCCAAGAACGGCGAGCTGATCTATAACAACGAGGGCGTTGTGTATAACAACGGCGGCACCGTCTACAACAACGGCGGCACCGTCTACAACAACACCGGTCTGGTCTACAACAACAGCGGTACCGTGTACAGCAACGGCGGTATCGTCTACAACAACGGCGGCAAGGTCTATAGCAATGGCGCCGTCGTCTACGCCTTCGAAGGCGACGTGGAAACCAGCCTCATCGCCGGGTATTACCGGGTAAGCGTGGCCAAGGAGTGCGAGGATTTCGCTGAGATCCAGGGCCTCGAAGTGGAGCCGGGTACGGAGGACGCGCTGATGATGGCCAAGGACGCTGTGGTCACCATCACCCCGCGTGAGGGCTTCTCCCTGTTCTCCGTGGAGGCAGAAGGCGCCACCCTCACCGAAGAGGAGGACGGCAGCTTTACTTTGACCGACCCCACCGACGCCTTTGAGCTGGCCATCCGTTTCCAGGCGGATCCCCCTGTTTTCAGTCTCCCCGAGGGTACCTATAACGGACCGCAGGCTCTGGCTATGGAGGCCGTGGATGGCGCACAGATTTACTACACGCTGGACGGCTCCGCCATCGACGAGGACAACTGCATCCTGTACGAAGGCCCCATTGATCTGGAAGAGGGTGCCGTTGTCACCGCTGTGGCAGTCGTCGATGGCACGGAGATCAGCGCACCCGCCACCGCTTCTTATGCCATCGTTTCCGTCAGCGCGCCGGTTTTTGAGCCCGTCGAGGAAGGTTACGCTACCCCCGCCGCTCAGGGCGTCGGCATTGAGAATTCCGGCGCGGTAGCCGCACGGGTGGAGGGCGTTTCCCTCTCCGGTGACGACGCGGACTGCTTCACCCTCAACCGTACCGGCAGCGGTCGGATCAGCGCCGGCGCCACCAACAACAACACCTGGGTGGTTCGCCCGGCAGGCAAGCTTGCCCCCGGCAGCTATCAAGCCCTGCTGACGCTGAACTTTGACAGCGGCGACAGCGCTGTGCTGGAGCTGAGCTTTCAGGTGAATGCCGAAGAGGCAGCGGTGGAAGAAGCCATGGCTGATGCCGCAACCGAAGAGGTCGCCGCGGCCGCGACGGAGGAAGCTGTCGAGGAGGCGGAAGCTGAGGTCACCGAGGCTGCTGAAGAAGCGGAAGCCGAGGCTGAGGCAGCGCCCAAGGTTGCCTGATTCCCCATACATAGAAAAAGGAGTTGCCCGATGGGCAACTCCTTTTTTTGTTTTCCTCTTTTCAGGCGAACAGCCGCAGCAGACCCGTGTCGGGATCCACCGCATAGATCCGGCTTTCCCCGATCTGGGCGGGATCCTCAAACAGGGATCCGAAGCGCCGCGCAAAGTCCTGATTCATGTGATAGACCACCACAAAATCATAGCCCTCCTGCAAAGTCTGTCCCAATTCCCGGGCCGTGCAGGATCGGGTCCACACGTCCCCTTCGTAAAAAGCCTCTCCCAGGCTCCAGCCCAAGGGCGAAGATACCGCATGGGGGCGAAAGCTGTATTTGGTCATGTAGAAGGGGTACTCCGTATCCTCCTGGGACAGGAAGTAAATCCGAGCCTGCGGGCCGCTGTAGCTCTCCGAAAAGCGCTGCTCCAGGGCCGTGATCGGCTCTCTCCGCTGGACGGACTGGGCAACTGCCCCGCGGTTAGTCAGCTGGATCAAGCTTTGAGGCGGCGTGCCCAACAGCACCAAGCAAAGCAGCGCCGCCGCCAGCAGGTTTCGATCCCCTTTCCCGCTCTGGATCAGTGCAATTGCCAAAAACAGCATCAACAGCCAGATGGACAGCAGCGGCACCGCCACATATCGCTGGAGAGACGCCAGCTGCAGCGCCTCGTAGGCAGAAAATTTGAACAGGTACATGATCAGCAGGCTCAGCAGGTACAGCAGCAGCTCCCCCAGCTTCAGCCAGAACAGCCAGCGAAACAGGTGCGCCCGCTCTGGAAATCGCTTGCAGCAGCGCTTGAGGAGAAACAGCAGACCGGTCAGCAGCAGGGCGATCAGCACAATGTAGGTCAGGCCGATGCCGGAAACGGCGGCTGAGGAGCCGTTTTCCAGCAGCGCGGTCCAGAACAAGTCCCGCACGTCCTTGCGATAGCTCTGATCCTGAAAGCTCAGCAC
>CACZSJ010000092.1 GCA_902783825.1 Oscillospiraceae bacterium
CCATTGCTCCAGTCCTGAATTGCCTTCCACTCATCCCAATGATCCTGCATCCAGACAGCGTCTTTTCCCACTGTCTCTTCATACGCTTTCTGCGCCTCCAGCTCAATGATATCAATATCCTGATACAGGGCCTTTGCGAATGCGGCGTATAACGGGTAGCATGCCTCAGCTCCATCGAGCACCGGCATATTCTCTACGCCTTCAATCATCTGCTCTGCGGGGTGATCCAGTGTGGCCAGCTTGTCTCCGTCGTACACGTGATACCCGGTGAAATCGGTCGTCGACCATCCATGCATATAATCAAATCCATGGCCGCCGAACTTTTTATGCATAGCCTCTTGGTAAGCAAAGGTGCCAAAAAGGATTATGATTGGCGCTAGCAAGATTCCTGCGGCAATCATTGCTGCAAGCAAGCACCCTTTCCGGCGTTTCTTTTTCCCGCTTGCGTTTTGGGTGTTTTGACCTTCAGCCTTGTCCATTTTTCTATTCCTCTCTCAAATCAGCAGCAGCCAGAACACCGTCGCCACACCGGCCAGAACGCAAAGCACCGCCGGGCATTTTTTCAGCGACAGCAGGGCCGAAACCAGCACCCCCGCCAGTCCGATCCAGGGACGGGCGGGATCCACGCTGAAAACGCCGGGGAAGACCAGCGCAGACATGGCAGTATAGGGAATCAGCCGGAGGAATTTTTCCGTCCGCCGGCCCAGCTGAAAGCGGCCTAACAGCAGCACCGGCAGCATACGTGGAATATAGGTCACCAAGGTCATGCCCAGAAAGAGCAGCAGCGCCGTTTTATTGCTCATGCTCCGCCTCCTCTCCCAGGTCTACAAAAAACACACCCAGAAACGCGCACAGGAGGGTGGACAGGATCAGCGCCCAACTTGCCGCCATGACGAGCCCCAGCAGACTGTTGCACACCGCCGTCAGCAGGGCCAAGGCGAAAAGGCGGCCATTGCCCTGAAGGCCCGGAATCAGAAGCGCGATGAACAGGGCGTATAGCGCAACCCCCAAGCTGGCCGAAAGAAGCTCCGGCAGAAAATTGCTCAGCAGCGCCCCCAGCACGGAGCCGACAAGCCAGGCCAGATAGGTAATAAGGCCCAGGCCCAAGAAAAACCAGACCGTCAGATCCTCGCGCCTCGTGCCGGTGGTGAACACCGCGAAGGACTCGTCCGTCACCCAGTAGGCCGCGATCAGGCGGGGCGCGCGCCCGGACGCCTCCATCCGCTCAAAGACGCAGGTGCTCATGATTACGTGCCGGAGGTTCAAGAGGAAGGTCGCCACGATGATGGCCAGGATACCCGCGCCCTGCTGCCACATGCCCGCCGCCATGATCTGGCTGGCTCCGGCAAAGACGCTCAGGCTCATCAGGCCGATCTGCGCCGTGTTCATCCCCGCCTGCCGGGCAATAATGGCATAGGAAATGGCCACCGGAAAAAAACCCATCACAATGGGGATCCCGGCTTTTGCGCCCCGGAGAAACTGTGCTCTTCTGCTGTTGCCGTCCATATCCGCACCTCCCGTCCCTTTGAAATGACAACATGATACCGCCCCGGGTGTGAATTGTCAATCTCTCGGAAAAAAAGACCGTCACCTCCCCTGGTTCGTCCCCTTTTGCACAAGATCTTGTGTATACTCTGGCCATAATACTACTACATAAGGAGGTTTTGGGATGCAAACCTTGCGCACGCGCCCCAGCGTCCGGCGGGGCGCCATCCTGTACTTGCGGCCGGAGGACATCGTGCCCAACCCTGCGCAGCCCCGCCGGCAATTCGATGAAGAGAGTCTGCTGGAACTTCGGGACAGCATCCGCCGTTACGGCATCCTCCACCCTCTAACCGTGCGCCAGCGCATGGGCCGCTTTGAGCTGGTGGCGGGCGAGCGGCGGCTCCGGGCTGCCAAGCTGGCAGGCTTGCGGGAGGTGCCCTGCATTCTGCTGGACGTGGGCATGGAGGATGCGGGGCTGATCGCCCTGGTGGAGAATCTGCAGCGGCGGGACCTGGACTTTCTGGAGGAAGCGACAGGACTGCGTCAACTGATCGACCGTTTCGGGCTGAGCCAGGAGGAGGCGGCCAGGCGGATCGGCAAATCCCAGTCTGCGGTGGCCAACAAGCTACGGCTGCTGCGGCTGCCCGCCGATGTGCTGGACCTACTCCGGGAAAACGGGCTAAGCGAGCGGCACGGCCGCGCTCTGCTGCGGCTGCCCGACGCCCAGGCCCAGCGGGACGCCCTGGCTGTGATCTTGGAGCGGGGCATGACCGTGGCCGCTGCCGACGCCTACATTGACGCGCTGCTCAGCGCGCCGGAGAAGGCTTCCGAGCCGGAGCGGGTTCGCCGCACCTTCGTGCTCAAGGACGTTCGGATCTTTCTCAACACCCTCAGCCGCAGCATCGATCTGATGAAACAGGGCGGCATCGACGCGGGCATGCGCCGAGAAGAGACCGAAGACGCCCTCATCCTGACCATTTCCATCCCAAAAGCCCGACAAACGACATAAACCAGGCTCTCTCCTCGTATACTGTACCACGGAACGACGGGGAGGGCCTGGCATGATCAGCTATTTTTCCGAGCTTCGCTACAAAGAGGTCATCGACATCCACAGCGGTTTTCGCCTGGGCTATGTGTGCGATGCGGAATTTGACGAGAAGGAGGGGCGCCTGCTGTCTCTCATCACCCCGGGCCGCGCCCGATTCTTTGGGCTGCTGGGCCGGGAAGAGGATTATATCCTGCCCTGGAGCTGTATCCTGCGCCTGGGCAGCGACATCATCCTGGTAGATGTGAAAGGAGAATTTTGCCGCCGCAAACGCCAAAAGCGCAAGCCCTTTTAAGCCTACGGAAAACGCCGCCCCGGATCCTGCCGGGACGGCGTTTTGTTTGTGTGTTTATTTGGCGTAGTCTACCGCCTTGGTTTCGCGCATAACGTGAACCTTGATCTGACCGGGGTAGGTCAATTCCTCTTCGATCTTCTTGGCGATATCCCGGGCCAGCAGCACCATCTGATCCTCGCTGACCTTTTCCGGCTCCACCATGATGCGGATTTCGCGTCCCGCCTGAATGGCGTAGGAACCGGCGATGCCGGGGAAGCTCTTGGAAACTTCCTCCAGCTTTTCCAGACGCTTGACATAGTTTTCAATGTTCTCGCGCCGGGCGCCCGGGCGGGAAGCGGAAATGGCGTCCGCCGCCTGAACCAGGCAGGCGACCACAGTCTTGGGCTCCACGTCGCCGTGGTGAGCCTCGATGGCATGGATGACCGCCTCGGATTCCTTGTATTTGCGGGCCAGATCCACACCGATGGTCACATGGCTGCCCTCCACCTCGTGGTCGATGGCCTTGCCGATATCGTGCAGCAGGCCCGCCCGTTTGGCGGTGGCTACGTCCACACCCAGCTCGCTGGCCAGCAGCCCGGCGATATGGGAGACCTCGATGGAGTGGTTAAGCACGTTCTGGCCGTAGCTGGTCCGGTACTTCATGCGGCCCAACAGACGCACAAGCTCCGGATGCAGGCCGTGGATGTTGGTCTCGAACACAGCCCGCTCGCCCTCGGCCTTGATGGTGGCATTGACTTCCTTCTGGGCCTTGGCCACCATTTCCTCAATGCGCGCGGGGTGGATGCGCCCATCGGCAATGAGCTTTTCCAGCGCCAGCCGCGCCACCTCCCGGCGGACCGGGTCAAAGCTGGAAACGGTGATGGCTTCGGGGGTATCGTCAATAATCAGGTCGCAGCCGGTAAGCGTCTCGATGCTGCGGATGTTGCGGCCTTCGCGGCCAATGATGCGGCCCTTCATCTCGTCGTTGGGGAGAGGGACGACAGAGACGGTGATTTCACTGGTATGGTCGGCAGCACAGCGCTGGATGGCGGTGGTGATGATCCGGCGGGCCCGATCATCTGCCTCCTCCTTGGCCTGCGCCTCAAGCTCTTTGACTTTCATGGCCATTTCATGAGTCACGTCGTCGCGGACGGCCTCGATGATATAAGCCTTGGCTTCTTCCACAGAGAAGCCGGAGATCTTTTTCAGCATCTCCAGCTGGCTCTTCTTGACCAGAGCCACCTCCTGCTGCTGGGCTTCTACGGCGGCTATCTTGCTGTTGAGCGCCTCGCTCTTTTTCTCGATAGCGTCGGTCTTGCGGTCGAGGGATTCCTCCTTCTGCTGAAGGCGGCGCTCCTGCTTCTGCACCTCGGCCCGGCGCGCC
>CACZSJ010000093.1 GCA_902783825.1 Oscillospiraceae bacterium
TAGGCGCTCGCCTGCCCTGCCCCGTCAAAGTGCGTGGGGATCTGCTCGGGCAGAGACTGCCAGTGCAGCAGGACGAAGATCGTCGCCGCCAGCAGCATCAGCAGCCCCAGGCCCGTCATGATGTGATGCCAAAGCTTCTGTTTCATGGCTGCCCTCCTCAGATGTCAAGTTCGATGGTCTCGTCGATGGTGTCGGAGACGTACTTGCCGTTTTTCTTGCGCTGCTTGACGCATTCGGTCAACAGGTATTCAATCTGGCCGTTGATGGAGCGGAAGTCGTCCTCCGCCCAGGAGGCGATGGCATCATAGAGCTTCGGCGAGAGGCGCAGCGGCACCTGTTTTTTCTGCACGTCCGCCATGGCACGTCAGTACAGGCTGCCGGAGTTGACCACCGGCTGCGCGTCGCGGTTGCCGCAAAGCACCACCAGCAGGTTGGAGACCATGGCGGCCTTGCGCTCCTCGTCCAGCTCCACCGTGTGGTTTTCGCTGAGCCGCTCCAGGGCCATCTCCACCATGCCCACGGCGCCGTCCACGATCATCTTGCGGGCATCAATGATGGCCGAGGCCTGCTGACGCTGGAGCATCACGGCAGCGATCTCCGGCGCGTAAGCCAGATAGGTGATCCGCGCCTCCAGAATCTCGATGCCGGCCTCCTCCACCTTCTGCTGGATCTCGTCCCGGATACGGCGGGCCACCGTCTCGCTGGAGCCGCGCAGGCTGCCCTCATCGGCCACGCCGTCGCCAGTGGTGTCCACGCCGGGCGCCACATCGTAGGGATAGAGGCGAACGATGTCACGCAGGGCGCTGTCGCACTGCAGGGACAGGTACTCCTTGTAATTGTCCACATTGAACACGGCCTTGGCCGTATCCACCACCCGCCAGATCACCGCGATGCCGATCTCCACCGGGTTGCCCAGGCAGTCGTTGATCTTCTGCCGGCTGTTGGAGAGGGTCATGGCTTTCAGGGAAATCTTCTTGCTGGTCAGCTCGGCGGCCTGCGTCTGCCCACCCAGAGCCACGCTCAGCAGAGCGCTGCCGGATTTGCCGCCGTCCACGTCACCACTCTGGTTAAGCTTGGTCTTGGCGGCAGGATTCACCGCCGAGCAGAAGGGATTGACAAAGTAGAAGCCGTCGTCCTTCAGCGTCCCGATGTATTTGCCGAACAGGGTCAACACCAGGGCCTCCTGGGGCTTGAGCACCTTCAGGCCCAGCAGGGGGATCCAGCCCAGCGCCAGCCACAGCACGCACAGGATGTTCAGCGGCCACAGCCCCCGGCCGAGCCCCATGATCAGCAGCGGCACACAGACCAGATACAGCGCGACGACCAGGATCAGCACGGCCATACCGTTTTTCTTGTTGTTCAGGATTTTCTCTTTCATGAGACGCACCTCCTTGGTTGATATCAAAATGATATCATACTGCTATCTGTCTGTCAAGAGCTTTCTCGGGGTTTTTTTCTGTACAAACTTCTGCTCGCATGATATAATTGCGCCGTCAGATATCAGGAATGCTCTTGCGCCGCCCGGCGCAGAAGGGATACAAATATGAAAATCATCATTGCGGGCGCCGGTAAAATCGGCCGCACCGTTGCCGCGCTCCTTTCTCAGGAGGGCCACGACATCACCATCATCGAAGAAAAGGCCGAGACCATCGCCGCCATCTCCAATGAGCTGGACGTGATCTGTGTGGAAGGCAGCGCCACCAATCCGGAGGTGCTGCAGGAAGC
The DNA here is from genome assembly GCA_902783825.1 of Oscillospiraceae bacterium. Lineage (GTDB taxonomy): Bacteria > Bacillota > Clostridia > Oscillospirales > Oscillospiraceae > Limivicinus. The sequence continues at coordinate 1,726 of CACZSJ010000093.1, forward strand.
GGGCGCCGCCCAGGCGGATCTGCTGATGGTCGCCACGCAGCACGACGAAGTAAACATGGTCTGCGGCGTTTCCGCCCGGCATCTGGGCACCCGGCACGTGATCGCCCGAATCCGGGATCCGGAGTATCTAAACCAGACAGAATTTCTGCGGGAGGCGCTGGGTCTCTCGGTCATCATCAACCCCGAGTACGAATGCGCCAAGGAGATTTCCCGGATCCTCCGCTTCCCCAGCGCCGTGCGGGTGGACACCTTCTCCAAGGGCAGCGTGGAACTGGTGGAGCATCGGGTCGCCGAGGGCAGCAAGCTGGACGGCCTGCCACTACACCAGCTGCAGCAGCGCTTTGACGCCAAAGTGCTGGTTGGCGTTGTGGTCCGCGAAGGCGAGACCATCATCCCCAATGGGGACTTCATCCTCCAAGGCGGCGACCGACTGGGCATCACCGGTGACGCCCGGGAGCTGCGGCGCTTTTTCCTGGCCTCCGGCCAGTACGTCAAGCCCGTGCGCAAGGCCATGCTGCTGGGCGGCGGGCGGATCGCCGTGTACCTGGCACGCCTGTTGGCAGAGGTGGGCATCTCCGTCACTGTGGTGGAGCGGGATCGGGCCACCTGCGACCTGATCTGCGACATGATCCCGGAGGCGCTCATCGTCTGCGGCGACGGCACCCGCAGCGACGTGCTGCTGGAAGACGGCATCACCGCCGCGGACGCCTTCGTGGCGCTCACCGGCGAGGACGGCGACAACATCATCACGTCCATGTACGCCCACCGCTGCGGCGTCAGCAAGATTGTTGCCAAAGTAAATCGGGAGCATTTTTCTGAAATTCTGGAGAATTCGGGTCTGGACAGCATTGTTTCGCCCAAGACCATGGTGGCCCAGCAAATCGTCCGCTATGTTCGCGCCATGGACAATTCCATGGGCAGCAGCATGGAAACCCTGTACCATCTGGCCGACGGCTCCGTGGAGGCCTTGGAATTCCGGGTAGGCGCCGAGGCCAGCTGCGTGGGCATTCCCCTGAAGGATCTGCGGCTGCGGCCCAACATTCTCATCTGCGCCTTGATCCGGGGTCGGGAGACCCTTCTCCCGGATGGCGCCACCGTGATTCAGCCGGGCGACCATGCCGTAATCGTCGCCGCCGCGGGACGCCTGAAAAACATTGACGACATGGTTGAGGGCCTTCGATGAATACGAGAATGATCTGCCGTGTGCTGGGCTGGATCCTGCTGATTCTGGCCGGCCTGTTGCTGCTGCCCCTGTGCGTGGGCCTGCTCTATCGCGAGCCTGTGCTGCATTTTCTTCTCACCGCCTTGCTGTCGGCGGCCGCAGGCTTTCTGCTGACCCGCATCCGCCCCCGCACCACCGCCATCTACGCCCGGGAGGGCTTCGTGATCGTGGGGCTGGGCTGGATCCTGCTGTCGCTGCTGGGCGCTTTGCCCTTCGTGCTGGGCGGCAGCGTTCCCTCCTACGTGGACGCGCTGTTTGAGACGGCCTCCGGCCTGTCTACCACCGGCGCATCCGTCCTGAGCAACATAGAAGCGCTGCCCCGGGCCGACATGTTTTGGCGGCTGTTCACCCACTGGATCGGGGGCATGGGGGTGCTGGTTTTTCTCATGGCTGTCATGCCCATGAGCGGAGAGCACTCCATGCACATCATGCGCGCTGAGGTTCCGGGCCCCTCAGTAGGCAAGCTGGTACCGCGAGTACGGAAAACCGCCACGATCCTTTATTTGATTTACATTGGCCTGACTCTTTTGGAGGCCGTTTTGCTGCTGGCCGGCGGCCTGAGCCTTTACGAGGCGCTGCTGCATGCCTTTTCCACCGCCGGCACCGGGGGCTTTTCTACCCGGGCAGCCAGTGTGGGCGGCTTCAACAGCCTGTATCTGGAATCCGTCATCACGGTGTTCATGTTCCTGTTCGGCGTGAACTTTAACCTCTACTATCTGCTGTTGCTGGGCCGCTGGCGTGACGCGGCAAAGAACGAGGAGCTGCACTGGTACCTGGGGATCATCGCCGCCTCGGTTCTGCTGCTGTCCCTGGGGATCCGCTCCTTGTACGGCAGCTTCGGCACCGCCCTGCGCCACGCCTTTTTCAACACCGCCGCCCTGATCAGCACCACGGGCTTCGGCACGGTGGACTTCACCCTTTGGCCGGAGTACTGCAAGTGGATCCTGATCCTGCTCATGTTCTGCGGCGGCTGCGCCGGCAGCACCGGCGGCGGTCTGAAGCTTTCGCGCCTGATGATCCTGGGCAAATCCATGGCCGCCTCTCTGCGGCAGATGCTGCGTCCCCGCAGCGTTAACCGGGTTCAGATGGACGGCCGTCGGGTGGAGGACGGCACGGTGCGCGCCGCGGCGCTGTTTTTCTCCTTCTACATGGCGCTGCTGCTGCTTTTCTCCCTGCTGGTTTCTCTGGATGGCTGCGACATCGCCACCTCCTTCACGGCTGCGCTCAGCTGTCTGTCCAACATCGGACCCGGCATGACCCGTGCCATCGGACCGGCGGGCAGCTTTGCGTTCTTCTCCGTGCGCAGCAAGCTCCTGCTGAGCCTGGCCATGCTGCTGGGTCGTCTGGAAATTTATCCTGTGGTTGTGCTTCTCTCGCCGCGAACCTGGCGCAAATAGCGCGCCCGCGTGCAGGCCGCCTCCGTTTTTTGGAGGCGGCCTTTTTACGTGAGCAGGGCGCCCATGACCAGGATGCCTCGCAGGCTGCCATAGATTTGGTCAAACTGGGACAGCGGCAGGGGATTTTCCCCCAGCCCGGCCTCAATGGTGTAGCCCGGCCGATCGTAGGCCAGCACAAACCAGTCCTTGTAGCCCGCAAAGCCTGATGCGAAGGGCGCGTCCTCCACCGCATAGCCGGAGCTTTGCGCAAACAGCTCCGCAATCTGTCGGGCGCCCTTTGGCTCCCGGTCCAGGTAGCGCCAGTAGATGACCTCTCCCTGGGTATGAAGAGACAAGGTCAGGGCCGGGTCAAAGGCGAAGCTGTAGCGATACAGCGCCAGGGATTCCGCCGCCGTCAACGGCGCCACCCCCACGAAATCCGCCGGAGCGGGAGACGCGATTCCCTGGGCGTATTTGTTTTCCCGGGCCTGCTCCCAGCCCGCGGGATACTGCAGATTCAGATCCACGCCCCGAAGATTCGCTTTCCAGCCGCTCGGAAACGGGAAGCGGGGATAGGCTTGCGCGATTTGCCGGGCCTGCTGATACTCCGGGCCGCTCTGCAGCTCGCCGGTAACCAGATCCATCCCGTCCGGGTTCACCGCCGGAACCAGGCACAGGCTGGCGTAATCCAGAATCTCCGCCGCATTGACCCCGAACAGCGAGCCGCCTTGGGCAAAGCTTTCCGCCAGTTCCTCGACAAAGCGCAGCAGCAGCGGCGTGGTAATCCATTCGTTTGCGTGATGGGTGGCATTGTACAGCACCCGATTCTCTCCCTGTCCCAGCTGGATTTGCCACAGAGGGCGACCCAGCTCGCTGCGGCCGATCTGCCCCGTCCGGAGAAAGGGATAGCGCGCCGCCAGACCCTGAACGCAGTAGGCCACCAGATCCGAACACCAATCGATCCGGGTGGGCACCAGCGGAAAGGGGAGCGGCACCACCAGCTGTCCGCCTACCGGCAGGGCCTCCGGAATCAGGTCCGGATTTGCCGTTTGGATCGCTTCTGTCTCTGCGCCGTAACGTCGGGCGATCTGCCAGAGCGTATCCCCGGGGCGGATGCGGTGATTCTGATATCCGGTATACCAGGGCAGCAGCGCACGATGGGTCTCCGGCCCCGCGATCCCGTCCGCCGCCAGCCGGCGGCTTTTCTGGAAGCGGACCAGGGCGCTGCGCGTCGCCTGGCCAAAGCGGCCGTCTGTCTCCAGCGGACCCCATCCCGCCCGCCCCAGCGCCAGCTGCAGCAGCGCCACAGCGGGGCCCTTGCTGCCGTGTTGTAAGCTTCGCATGCTCCGCACCTCTCTTTTCCGATATTTCCGTTATTCTTATGCGCCGAATTTGAAAGAAATACCCTCCTCCTGTTGTTGACAAAATCACAGCCATCCCTTATAATTCGTATTGTCTCAAGAATGACAATCATATGAGGAGGACAAAACCATGAAGAAATTCTTTGCGCTGCTTCTTGCCCTGTGCATGATTTTTGCACTGGCTGCCTGCGGCAGTTCCGCCCCGGCCGCCCCCGCGGCTACCGAAGCGCCCGCCGCGGAAGAACCCGCCGAAAACGCGGAAAGCACCGGCTGGGCTCCCGACGGCCCCGTCAACGTGATCGTCGCCTACAAGGCCGGCTCCGGCACGGATAACACCGCCCGTGTTCTGGCTCAGTTCGCGGAAAAGTACGTTGGTCAGACCCTGGTCATCGACAACGTAGAGGGCGGCTCCGGCTCCATCGGCTGGTCCAAGCTGGCTGACGCGGATCCCGACGGCCTGACCCTGGGCTTCATCAACCTGCCCAACTTCTCCAGCTCCATCGTCAACGAGATGGGCACCTACACCACCGCCAGCTTCGCGCCCATCTGCAACCACGTCAACGAGACCTCCATTGTTATCGTCCGTGCGGACGATGACCGCTTCCCCGACATTGACACCCTGGTGGCTTACGCCAAGGAGCATGACGGCGAGCTGAAGGCCTCCACCAATGGTCCCCAGGCCTCCAACCACATCGGCGCCCAGGCTTTTGCCAATTCCGCCGGCTTCACCTACATCGACATTCCCCAGGGCGGCACGGCTGACCAGCTGCTGAGCCTGCAGAACAAGGAAGCCGACTTCTCCGTGGTAAAGGTTGCGGACATCGCCGGTCACATCGACGTGACCTACCGGATCCTGGCCGTGTTCAATGACGAGCGCCTGGCCGAGCTGCCCGACGTGCCCACCCTGGGTGAGAAGGGCTTCTACGAGGGTTGGCTGGGCTCCTCCCGTCTGATCGCCGCTCCGGCTGGCGTCAGCGATGAGGTCATCGCCTTCTACGAGGCCGCCTTCAAGGCCGCCATGGAAGATCCCGATTACCTGGCCGCCGCCGAGCAGGCCGGTATCACCACCCTGTACATGGACGCCGCCGCTACCGCCGCTGTGGTGGAGCAGCAGCAGGCCTTCGCCGAGGGCCTCACAGACGAGTTCTGGGGCGCCTGAGTTCGGGTCATTTCAGCACACAACACGCGGAAAAGGGCAGGCATTTGCCTGCCCTTTCTGAACAATTCTACCCCGTTTCGTGAAAAGAGAGAGTTTGTCACAAAGGAGTGAGCGCCCTTGAAAATGAAAAAATCGGACATCGGTGTGGTTGCCGTCATGTACTTCGTCTGCGCCTTCTTCTACTCGCAGATGCTGCAGCTGAAGGCCGACAGCCAGACCTATCCCCGTTTTACCATCCTGCTGCTCTTCGGCCTGACCACCCTGTATCTGGTGCAGATGTTGGTCAACTGGAAGCGGCACGGTGTCCAACAGGGGAGAGACGAAGCTTTTCTGGAATTCCAGTCCGCCCAGTTTTTCGTGTGCCTGGCGGCCACGATCCTGTATCTGGTGCTGATGTACTTCCTGGGCTTCTACATTTCCACCGTGCTGTTTATGGCAGCCGTCCTGCTGTATCTGCGTGTCCCGTATCTGCACGCAGGCATCACCATTATCGTGATCCTGGCCTTGATCTATTTTGCCTTTTCCCGTTTCCTGGGAGTCCGGCTGCCGGTAGGCACCCTGATCAAGGCGCTGCGTTAAGGAGGGCTTGGACATGTTGGAAACCTTATCTTTGATGGGCGCGGGCTTTCTCAATGCCCTGACTCCCATTAACCTTCTGATGATGGCCGGCGGCGTGGCCATGGGCATCGTCATCGGCTGTATGCCCGGTCTCTCGGCCGCCATGGGCGTGGCGCTGATGCTGCCCATGACCTTCACCATGAAGCCGGAAACCGGCTTGATCGTGCTGGGCGCCATTTACTGCGGCGCCATCTTCGGCGGCTCCATTTCCGCCATTTTGATCCACACCCCGGGCACGCCGGCTTCGGCGGCCACCGCCATTGAAGGGTATCAGATGACCCTCAACGGCCGCGCAGGCAAGGCGCTTTTTACCGCCTGCTACTCCTCCTTCTGGGGCGGCCTGCTCAGCTGTATTTCCCTGTATTTCTTTGCGCCGCTGCTGGCGCAGCTCACCTTGAAATTCCGCTCGGCAGAATATTTCTGGCTCTCGATTTTCGGCCTGACCATCATCGCCGGCGTCTCCGGCAAGTCGCTGGTCAAGGGCCTGATCTCCGGCGCTCTGGGCCTGTTGCTGAGCACCATCGGTCTGGATCCCATCACTGGCGCCAAGCGTTTCATGTTCGGCCAGAGCTATTTTGCCGAAGGCATCAACACCACCTGCGCCCTGATCGGTCTGTTCTCCATGTCCCAGGTGTTCATTCTGGCGGAGAAGAAGATCGTTCAGCGGGCCAAGGCCACCAAGGTCACCGACAAGATGGGTCTGAGCCGCGAGGAGCGCAAGCAGATCCGGCCCACCATCTTCCGTTCCTGGATCATCGGCAACCTGATCGGGATTCTGCCCGGCGCCGGCGCCTCCATCGCCTGCTTCCTGGGCTACAACACCTCCCGGCAATTCTCCAAGCATAAGGAAATGTTCGGCAAGGGCTCCATCGAAGGCGTCGCCGGCTCGGAGGCCGCCAACAACGCCGTTACCGGCGGCTCCCTGATCCCCACCTTGACCCTGGGCATTCCCGGAGAGTCTGTCACCGCCGTGCTCATGGGCGGCCTGGTCATCCAGGGCTTGACCCCGGGTCCGGAGCTCTTTGGGAAATACGCCCCCATGACCTATACCTTCTTCGCCGGTTTTGTTCTGGTGCAGTTTTTCATGCTGGGTATCGGTCTGCTGGGCAGCCGCGGTTTTGCGCAGATTTCCCGCCTGTCCGACGCCATCTTGATCCCCTGCGTAACGGTGCTGTGCTTTGTAGGCTCCTACGCCATCCACAAGAACATCATGGACATCGTGGTTATGCTCAGCTTTGGCGTGGTGGGCTACCTGATGCGCAAGTTTGATTTGAACACCGCCGCCGTGGTTCTGGCCTTGATTCTGGGCCCCATCGGCGAAAAGGGTCTGCGCAATGCCCTGCGCTCTTCCCAAGGGGACATCGGCATCCTGTTTTCCAGCGTGGTCTGCTGGGTGTTGATCGCCCTGTGCGTGGTCGGCATTCTCTCACCCCTTTTCATGAATCGTCTGGAGAAAAAGGCCGAAGAAGAGGCCGTCGCCGGAACCGACGAGGACATCGAGGTTCTCACCCAAGAGGACTCCGTCTGAGGATTTTTTCTTCCCGATATCTGCGTACGCGGCAGCGCTGCTGCCGCGTACTTTTATGCAAGTGGCACAAATTTAACGTCGCTTTTTCTGGTTGCACATGCGCGCCGTTTCCTGTATAATGTATGCGGGTTTTTGTGCCCTAAATCTGACTGCGTGTCCGGCTCTCCACCCTTCAGCCGTACACAGCTTTAACAAGGAGGAAATGGGTTCCCCGGACTCGGGGTGCGGCAGTGTGGAGACCTGTCGTAAAGCGGCGCACTCCGGTGGCCGTGAGCCTGTCCGCGCGGAGGCGGGACAGGCGGAGTCGAATGCTATGGCAACTGTTCAGCTGAAAAACGTCAAGAAGATTTATCCCTTCGTCAGCGGCGAAAACAAGAAGAAAAAGAAGAAAGGCGAGGCGACCGAGGAAAAGAAGGTCAACCTTCAAATCACCGATCAGGGCGTGGTCGCCGTCCAGCAGTTTAATCTGGACATTGCCGACAAGGAATTCATCGTGCTGGTTGGTCCCTCCGGCTGCGGCAAATCCACCACGCTGCGCATGGTGGCCGGTCTGGAGGAGATCTCCGAGGGCGAGCTGTACATTGACGACGTTCTGATGAACGATGTGGCGCCCAAAGACCGGGACATCGCCATGGTCTTCCAGAACTACGCGCTTTATCCCCATATGACCGTGTATGAAAACATGGCCTTTTCCCTGAAGCTGCGCAAGGAGAGCAAGGACGTCATTGATAAAAAAGTCCGCGAAGCCGCGGAAATTCTGGACATCACCCAGTATCTGGAGCGCAAGCCCAAGGCCCTGTCCGGCGGCCAGCGGCAGCGTGTGGCCATCGGCCGCGCCATCGTCCGCGACCCCAAGGTCATGCTGATGGACGAGCCTTTGTCCAACTTGGACGCCAAGCTCCGCAACGAGATGCGCGCGGAGATCATCAAGCTGCGCGAGCGCATCAATACCACCTTCATCTACGTGACCCATGACCAGACCGAGGCCATGACTCTGGGCGACCGGATCGTGATCATGCGAGACGGCTACATCCAGCAAATCGGCACCCCCCAGGAAGTCTTCAACCACCCGGCCAATCTCTTTGTGGCCGGCTTCATCGGCATGCCGGTGATGAACTTCTTCGACGCCCGGCTCCTCCGGGAAGGGGATCGCTTCTTTGTGGAAGTGGGCGGCCTCAAGGTTGAGCTGGATGAAGAGAAGCAGGCTCGCCTGCTGAAAAACGACGTGCAGACCCAGGACGTGACCCTGGGCGTCCGTCCGGAGCACACGGAGCTGGCCGATGAAGGCGTGGCCGCCAAGGTGGACGTGTCCGAAATGATGGGCTCTTCGGTGCATCTGCACGTGTCTGCCGAGGGCAAGGACGTAATCATCATCGTGCCTACCACCGGTCTGGACGGCACCTTCAGCATGGGCGAGACCGTACACTTCCGCTTCGGCGGCAAGGTAGCCCATGTTTTCTCCAAGGAGACCGATAAAAACCTGGAGTGGTAAGCGCCCCGTAGAAGCAAAAGCCCGCGCCGATGGCGCGGGCTTTTGGCGCGACGAGGCAGAAAAAGCCCTTGCTTTTTGTCGCGCGCTGTCATATAATCTTTCTCAGAAAAGCGATTTTTAAGCTTCGGTACAGAGAGACCGGCAAGATCGATCATAAGGCGGCGGGCGCCCTGAAAGCGTCCGCGCACAGATTTGTCTTGCCGAATTGTGCGGCAAGTCTTTTTTTGCCGCAAAAAGGGGACCGCTTATGAAGCTCAAAGCTCAAATTTTGGACGAGGCCGCCCTGAACCGGGCGCTCATGCGCATCTCCCACGAGATTGCCGAGCGAAACAAGGGCGTGGAGAATGTGGTGCTGGTGGGCATCCGCCGACGCGGAGAGCCTATTGCCCGGCAGATTCAGGATAACATCGAAAAGATCGAGGGTCTGTCCGTGCCCTGCGGTAGCATCGACATCCGCTTTTATCGGGACGATTTGCTTCCCCTGGCTGACGCGCCCCAGGTTCGCCGGACCGAGCTGCCCTTCGACGTAAGCGGCCGGGACGTGATCCTGGTGGATGACGTCCTCTACACCGGACGCACAGCCCGCGCCGCCATCGAAGCCGTCTTCTCCTGCGGTCGCCCCCGCAGCATCCAATTCGCGGTGCTGGTGGATCGGGGACACCGGGAGCTGCCCATTCGAGCAGACTTTGTGGGCAAGAATCTGCCCACCGCCCACAGTGAGCTGGTGGAAGTCCGGCTGCCGGAGTATGACGGAGAAACCGGCGTGTATTTGATGGATCTGGGCAAATAGCCCTCCATATATCATCATTTGGGAAAGGGAAAGATAAACCATGGGAAATGAAAACATAGCGGCCAACTCTGAGGCGATTTACGACGCGCGCACACTCGGCACACCGAAGACCCTGGTGCTGGGCCTACAGCACCTTTTCGCAATGTTCGGCTCCACTGTGCTCGTGCCGATTCTCACCGGATTGAGCGTGTCGGCGACGCTGCTCTTCGCAGGCTGCGCCACGCTGTTTATGCACCTGGTCACCGGCAAAAAGATCCCGGTTTTCCTCGGCTCCTCCTTCGCCTTCCTTGGCGGCTACTTTGCGGTCATCGCCTCCGGCGCGGAGCTGGGCCTGAGCCAGCGCGAGGCGCTGCCCTACGCCTGCGCAGGCGTCGCCTGTGCGGGGCTGCTGTACCTGCTCCTGGCGCTGATTTGCAAGGCCTTCGGCTCGAAGAACGTCATGCGCTACTTCCCGCCCGTCGTCACCGGCCCGATCATCATCGCCATCGGTCTGATCCTTGCGCCCTCCGCCATTAACTCCTGCTCCTCAAACTGGCTGATCGCCCTCGTTGCGATCGTCGTCGTCATTGTCTGCAACATCTGGGGCAGAGGCATGATCAAGATCGTCCCGATTTTGATGGGCGTGCTCGCCTCCTACTTCGTCGCGGCGATCACCAACAACGTTGACTTCAGCGGCGTAAAGGCCGCCGGATGGATCGGCCTCCCGTTTCAGATGCAGGACACCGTATTCGGGCTCTTTGGCTCCGGAAACGTCAACAGCGGCCTGCTGATCTCCTCGATCATCATGATCGTGCCGATCGCCTTTGCAACGATGATGGAGCACGTCGGCGACATTTCCGCCATCGGCGGTACGATCGGCAAGAACCTTATCGAAGACCCCGGCCTGCACCGCACCCTGATCGGCGACGGCGTCGGCACGACGATTGCCGCACTCTTCGGCGCTCCCGCCAACACGACCTATGGCGAGAACACGGGCGTGCTCGTGCTGACAAAGGTCTATGATCCCAAGGTCGTACGCATCGCAGCGGTTTATGCGATTGCCCTTTCCTTCTGCCCGAAGTTTGCCGCGCTCATTTCCGCGATGCCCTCCGCCACGGTCGGCGGCGTCTCGATCATCCTCTACGGCATGATCTCCGCGGTCGGCGTGCGGAACATGGTCGAAAACCATACCGACTTCCAGAAGTCGAGAAACGTCATCGTTGCCGCCATCATCCTCGGACTTGCGCTGGGCATCAACTTCTCGGGTCTTCTCGGCGCGAACATCACGACCGGCGGCAACAACGCGACCGGCGCAATCTCCTTTATGGTCGGCGACATGAACATCGCCCTGTCCGGCCTTGCTGTCGCCTCCATCGTTGGCATCCTGCTCAACGCCATTCTCCCCGGCAAGCGCGACGAATACATGCCAAATCAGGAAAACTCCGGCTCCCTGGGCAAGTTCTGATTTCCCCACCCCGAAAGGAGCGCCTGCCATGCTGATTCCAAACGAAATTCCCCTGCTGGAATACGACACGGACCCCGGCGCGCTGATTCCGCCGGATCACGAGCGCTTGCCTTTGCGGCTGCCTGAGCGGGCCGTGTTCGCCTTTCTGGGCGAGACGGTGGACGCATATGCCGCCGCCCACGGCGCAGAGATCGTCTCCGCCTTTGTTTCCGCCACCAAGGAATATCCCATCTATGTGTTGAACCACCAAGGAACTTCTCTCTGCCTTGTTCAGGCCCCGGTGGGCGCCGCCGCTGCGGTGCAGCTGCTGGACTGGCTTCTGGCCTACGGGGTAAAGAAGGTGATCAGCGCCGGCTCCTGCGGTGCTCTGCAGGATTGGGAGGAGAACGTCTTTCTGGTTCCCAGACGCGCCCTGCGAGACGAGGGCGCCTCGTACCACTACGCGCCGCCCTCCCGCTACATGGAGCTCAACCCTCTGGCCCTGGCGGCGCTGGAACAGACCCTGCGGGAGCATGGCCTTCCCTATGTGGAGGTGACCACCTGGTCCACCGACGGCTTTTTCCGCGAAACCCGGGAAAAGGTGGCGTATCGGAAGCAGGAGGGCTGCGCCGTGGTGGAAATGGAGTGCGCGGCCCTGGCCGCCTGCGCCGCCCTGCGCGGCGCTGTCTGGGGCGAACTGCTGTTCACTGCTGACAGCCTGGCCAATCTGGAGCGCTACGATGAGCGGGACTGGGGACGCGACAGCATCGCCGCCGCCCTGGAACTGTGTCTGGAAGCTGTGCAAAAGCTTTGAATTTCCCCGCCGAGGCGCGGCAATCGAATAACGTAAGCGCACGGCCTCAATTGAGGCCGTGCGCTTTGTCAGTTTCCTATCATCGCTCTTCCCGGAAGTAGGGCAGACCCAGGGATGCCGGCGGCTGATTTTCCCGCTTGTTGCGCATGCTGGAGAGCACCAGCACAACGATGGTGA
>CACZSJ010000094.1 GCA_902783825.1 Oscillospiraceae bacterium
GAAGCATGGGTTTTGCCCCATCATAGGGAAGCTCTCGCGGGGCATGGGGCATCCGCGCTCTGGCGGCGGGCACGTCTTTTACCAGGAGGCGATCGTCGTAGATACCGCCAAAGATTCTGCCGCAATGGTACAGGATATATTCTCCCATCATGGCCCGATAGCGGACCTCCGGAAGCCCGGACAACTGCTCCAGAACGAAATCCAGATATTCCTTGCTGGACGCCATGCTTCTGCCTCTCAGCTGAGATTGCCGTAGAGCAGCTGGGCCAAAGCGGAATCCTTATCCAGGATGATCGTCTTCTCGCCGCCGCGCATGGATTCCTTCAGCGCGTCCAGAGAGCGGATGAAGTTGTAGAATTCCGCCTTCTCTTCGCTGTTGTAGGCTTCCTGCAGGATCGCCATATACTCGGCTTCTCCTTCGCCGATGATCTGGGCGGCCTGCTTTTCCGCTTCGGCTTTCATGATGGCCACCTCGCGGTCCGCGTCGTTGCGAATCTTTTGCGCCTCGGCTTCCCCTTCCGCCGTGTAGCCGGCGGCGATATTTTCCCGTTCCGAGATCATGCGGTTGAAGACGGCTTCCTTGTTGTCGTCCGGCAGATCCAGGGCTTTGATCTGGGATTGGATGATCTCCACGCCGTAAACCTGGATGTCCGCGTTGGCGTCCTCGGTGATCAGATTGGTCAGCCGTTCCCCGCGGGCGGCGATGATTTCGTCCTGGGTCATGGAGGAGATGATTTTCTTGAGGCTGTTGTAGACTGCGGCCTCGATGCGCTCCTCCGCCCGCCCGCTGACCGCATTGAGGGTCTGGATATACAAGGTGGGATCGACCACCCGCCAGAGGACATAGTTGTCCGAAATCATGGACTTTTTGTCCTTGGTGATTACGTCTGATGCGGGGATGTCGTACAGAATCGTAGCGGCGCTGATGCGCTGGGTGCTTTGCACAAAGGGCATCTTCAGCTTGAGACCGGGCTGGTCTTCAATGTGAACGATGCGGCCAAACTGCCGAACGGCCACATATTCCTTGGGCCGCACGATATAGAGGGAGCTGAGGCTCACGATCAGAAGAACCAGGATCAGCAGAATGCTGATCAGAAGCACACTTGTCTTTTTCATGGCATCATCCCTCCGTTCCGGTAAACGTGTCCAGGGGCAGCATGGTCTGGGTGTCCCCGTCCGTGATAATCACCTTCATGCCGGGCAGCAGCTTTTCCATAGCCTCGTAGAACAGACGCTGCTTGGTGATCAGGGGATTGAGATTGTACTGCTCAAACATGGCGTTGAAGCGAGCGACCTGGCCCTCAGCCTCCGCGATGCGGGCGGCCTTCTGCGCCTCTGCGCTCTGTACGATCCGGTCGGCGTCGGCCTCCGCCGCGGGGATCTGCTGGTTTTCGTATTTGCGCGCCTGGTTGATGTTGGTCTCGGCGGACTGTTTGGCAGTCTCTACCTCTTTGAAGGCGCGGATGATGTCCGCGGTGGGCGGCTCAGCATCCTGAACCGTGATGTTTACCACCTGGATCCCGATATTCTGCTCGCTCAGCTCCCGGACCATCTTCTCCTTCACTTCGGACTGGATGGCGCTCTTGCCGGTGGTCATGGCCTCATCCACGGTGTAATTGATGACGGTGGACCGGATGGAGGCCAGGGCGATGTTTTTCAAAATGGCCTCAGGCTCCTGAGAGTTGTACAGGTAGGCGACAGGGTCGCTGACCCGGTATTCCAAATAGAAGTCGATGTTGATGAGGTTAAAATCCTTGGTGATCATGATGCCGTCGAAGGTGTTGATGATGTTCTGCCCCTGGGGAGAGACGGAATAGCCGATCCCGGAGCCATGGGTGGTGATATCCACCTTGCGCACTTGCTGGATCAGGGGGATTTTGAAGTGCAGGCCGGCGGTATCCGTGCGCACCACCTTGCCGAACATGGTGACCACGGCGTTCTGCTGCTCAGTCACATTGTAGAAGGAACCCAGAGCCAGTATCAGGATCAGAACAAGAAGCAGGATCGGCCGGACCAGTTTGGCGCCGGCCCTGACGACAGCGGCCGGATCCGCCTTGTTTCCCTGGCGGTCCCGGGCGCCGCCTTTGTTCTTGGCAGCCAGCCCCGTGATGAGCCTGCCCAGTCCCAGCGCGATGGCGACCATCAGCACGGTGCTGAGAATGCGAATGAGATCATTCATATGATTTTTGCTCCTTTTTGCGTATTCACGCTCCGGGGAGGGAGCGCTTGCAGGCTTTCGGCCAGCGGGCAAGGGAAGCCTGCGGATTCTGTGCGATGCGGAGAATGTTTTGTAGAATTATCGTACCATATTTCCGGCGAAACTGCAAGAATACGCCGGGGCGGTTACCGCTTTTTGATCGGATGTCGGATCACGGTTTTCCAGTTCTCCGGCGCGACCTTTCTGGCGTCGGACAGGTAGATCTCGTGATGCAGCCGGGTATCGCTGAAATCGTATTGATATCCGTTTTCCGAGAGATGCCTGTCCATCAGCGCAACACTGGCCGGTTCGTTATCAAAGGGACCCAGGTGCAGGATCTGGACGCACAGGCCTTCCTCCACCGTCAGAAACTCGGCCGCCGAGCAGTCCAGCTTTTTCTTGGCCGCAGCGCGTTCCTTTGCCCATTGAAAGTCTGCCGGCGTCACGAAGTCGGGAAGACGGATCACGGAAATCCACCGGAAGTCGGCCTTTTTACCGTAATCGACGCCCTCTACGCCGTCCTGCCACCAGAAGCCCTCCAGGGGCGGAACGACATAGTCGAAATAGCCCGGAATCCGGTAGTCTGTTTTATAACTCATTTTCAACGTATACGCTACCGCGTAGAGAATGGGAATGGCCTGCTTGTAAGCCCCGCCTTCTTCGTTGGGGTCGCCGCTTCCTCTGACCGCGATGTAGTTTGCCGGAGGAACGGTCACAATCTCCGGCTTGTTTTTCGGCATGTAAAATTCTTTATATTCCTTTTTAAAATCAAAAGCCATCACGTCGCCTCCCTCTGTTTTGTCTCGCACTGCCGCAGTCCAGTATAACAGGCTTGCCCCGGCAGGGCAAGCCATAAAACAAACCGGAATGCCCCACGTGTTCCATGGGCCGCATTCCGGTTTGCGATTCTTATTCTTTGCCGCAGGGCAGCGCGGACTTGGCCGCCCGGGCGTCCTGGACCACCGTGTCGTACAGACGGTAGCCGCCGCTAAGATTGAGGCAGTCAAAGCCCTGCTGGCTCAGCATGCGGCAGGCGATGTAGCTGCGCAGGCCGCTCTGGCAGATCACGTACACGGGCTTGCCTCTGGGGATCTCGTCCAAACGCTCCCGCAGCTCATCCACAGGCAGATTGAAAAAGCCTTCCGGATGCCCCTTCCGGAATTCACCCCGGGTGCGCACATCCAGCAGCACGGCGCTGCCGTCCCGAGGCAGCATGTCCAGCTCGTGCCAGTGGAACTGGC
>CACZSJ010000095.1 GCA_902783825.1 Oscillospiraceae bacterium
AAAAAAAGACATCGTTCCTATACCGCATCATCCGCTGGCTGGTTTGGCTTTTCTCTCCGCGCATGCACCTGGAGGGCGAAGCGGCCATCCCCCGGGAACCCTGCGTTTTTGTGGCCAATCATTGCCAGATGAACGGGCCCATCGCCTGCGAGCTGCATCTGCCCGGACGCAACTATATCTGGTGCGCCGGGCAGATGATGCACTGGAAGGAGGTCCACGGCTATGCCTTTGCGGACTTCTGGTCCATGAAGCCCCGGAGCGTCCGCTGGTTCTACTGGTTGTTGTCCTATCTGATTACCCCGCTCTCCGTCTGCGTGTTCAACAACGCCCACACCATCCCGGTCTATCGGGACAGCAGGCTGCTGACTACCTTCCGCCAGTCGATGTCCCTGCTCCAGGCGGGAGCAAATCTGGTGATCTTTCCGGAACACGACCAGAAGCACAACAACATCGTATATGACTTTCAGGACAAATTCATCGATTTGGCCCGGATCTATTATAAAAAAACGGGAAAGGCTTTGCTCTTCGTTCCCCTGTATATCGCCCCGGAGCTTTCCTGTATGGTGTCGGGCGAACCCATCCGTTTTTGCCCGGATGCTCCCATCGAGCAGGAGCGGCGGCGCATCTGCGCCTTTCTGATGGATCGGATCACCGATCTGGCCTGCGCGCTTCCGGTCCATACCGTTATCCCCTATCGGAACATCCCCAAACACGACTACCCAAAAAGCCTTCCTCTGGAGGTGTTTACCCATGAAGACGCCACAAGTTGACTACCGCGGCTTTCGATTGTCCAAATTGAGGGATCCGCGTTTTTCCCATTTGCTTTTGCTCCTGGGCTGGGTGTTCTATTTTTCCATGTACTTCCTTACGGAAAATCTGATTCCCGCCGAACGCTGTCATCCTATCCACTGCTTTTTGGACGACTGGATCCCTTTTTCCGAGTTTTTTGCGCTATTCTACGTGTTTTGGTATCTGCTGGTGGCCGGTTCCCTGCTGTACTTTTCCCTATATGATGTGGACAGCTTTAAGAAGCTGCAGATCTTCATCATCATCACGCAGGTGCTGGCCATGGCCTGCTACATTCTCTATCCCAGTCGCCAGGATTTGCGGCCGGAGGTTTTTCCGCGGCATAATGCCCTGACCCAGATGCTCGCTTTTCTCTATGCTTTCGACACCAATACCGGTGTTTGCCCCTCCCTGCATGTTGCTTATTCTTTGGGGATTCTCTCGGTGTTCTGGAAATACCGGGGCAGCTCCCGCCTGTGGAAGGGCGTCCTGCTCTGGCTGGTGCTGATGATTTGTATGGCCGTATGCTTTGTCAAGCAGCACTCGGTTTTGGATGTCCTCGCCGCCCTGCCGGTATGTCTGGCAGCGGAGGCTGCGGTCTATGGACGAGATTACTGGCTGCCTCGCCTACGACGCAAAAAATACCCTTGCAAAGGCTGACTTTGCAAGGGTATTTTTTGCGCCCTTGCGCCCACGGCGGCGACATGGTATAGTACAGGCAGCAAACCCGGTATGTCGGGAGGGAGGCGTCTATGCTGAAGCTCTATCCCCCGAAAACTGCATCCAGCATCCTGCGCCGCTACGACGACTGGATCACGCAGGTCTCCCGCCGCTTCGGCGTGCCCAAAGCCTGCCTGCAGGCGATCCTCTACCAGGAGCTGACGAAGATCGATCTGCTGGATCCGCTGGCGGACCTGGTGGTGCGGCTGTACTGGCTGCGCTGGCGGCTGCGTCGGCGGCTGTATCGGGTCGGTCTGACTGCCAGCCCCACGCTGCCGCCGCGAAAAGGACTGGCCGGCAAGAAAGACAGCTCCACCGGCTACGGCCAGATCTTCTCCTATGTGGCCATCCGGGCCCTCTGCTTCGCTTTGGATCGGGGTCTTCTCTCCATGCCCATCCCGGAGCTGGCTCTGGATCATCGGCCCGCCCCGGAAAACGATGGAGATCGCCGCCGGGTGTGGCTCCTGCTCCATCGAGATCCCAAGGCCAATATTCTCTGCACGGCGTTGAATCTTCTGGCGGCCGCGGAAGAGATGACCGGGCGGACCGATCTGGCCGCCCTCTCCGCCGGGGAGCTGAAGCTGGTGTTCACCCGGTATAACGCAAATCTGCGGCAGATCACCGCGTATGGAGAGGCGGTCTATCGCCACTATCTGCGCTATCAGGCGGCGCAGTCGTCAGCGACTCTGTTATAACAAAAAAAGAAAGCCTCTTCCGCGGAAGAGGCTTTCAGCATTCCAAACTGATGTGCAATCAAAAAGGTCTGCCTTGACCCATAAGCAAAGCCGCGTACCGCGTCTTGCTTATATGGTCTTCAATCGGTTTTCTGTCTTGTGTAGGTGAGTGGAGTGACAGATGTTGCCCGCCCAACACCCGGCTACCAAGCCGCCGGGAGGCCCGCAAGTAAATTGGTCATGCTCTGCGGGTTAAGGTGCCGATCACACCGATGGGATGCCGCCCATCTCCATTGCGGCGTATTTTACTACAAGCTTTTGCCCTTGTCAATGAACAAATTATGAATTTTTCTCTCTTTGCCTGTGCAGAAAATCGGCCAAAATCCGTTTGTGGGTATCCGCCAAGCCCTCCGGTATTTCCTCCGGCGCGAACCATTCCAGGGCCGCCGACTCGCCATCGTTGATCCGTGCCTCCCCTGAAAACGACCGGGCGGCGTAGGCAACATTGACCACATACCACTCGTCGCCGTTTTTCGCGCGGCAGAGGGATTCCGGCCCGGAATAAACGCCGATCAGCTCCAGACTGCCCAGGCGCAGCGCCGTCTCCTCCAGCACCTCCCGGCAAGCGGTATCTTCTGTGGATTCCCCCAATTCCATCAAGCCGCCTGGAAAGCACCAGCGTCCCGCCGGGTCTGTTCGCTGCTGCAAAAGCAGCTGACCCTTTTCGTTTTGGATGACCACGCTGCTTCCGCAGAGAATCACCCGCCGGTGTCCCACCAGCCGGCGCAGCTCATCAATATAGCCCATGCTTCTCTCTCCCTTTTGCAAAACACCCGCGTGCTGGGCACGCGGGTGTTTTGCATATTGTTTATCCGGGCGTTTACTTGCCCATGTTCATCTGCGCGGCGACCTCAGCAGCGAAGTCCTCCTGCTTCTTCTCGATGCCCTCGCCCTTCATGAAGCGAACCGCATCCACAAACTTCACGGAACCGCCCAGAGCCTTGGCAGCGGTTTCGATATACTTTTCCACGGTCATGGAGCTGTCCTTGACAAACTCCTGCTGCAGCAGGCAGTTCTCCTCGTAGAACTTGTTGAGCTTGCCCAGCACGATCTTCTCCTTGACCTGCTGCGGCTTGGCAGCCATCTTGGGATCCTGATCCATCAGGGCCAGCGCCACCTTCTTCTCCTCGGCCAGCACGTCTTCCGTCACGTTGGACTTATCCCAGAAGCGGGGGCTGAGGGCAGCGATCTGCATGGCCACGTCCTTGCCGATCTCGGTGGCGTCGATGCCGCCTTCCACGGCCAGGTTCACCAGAACGCCGATCTTGCCGCCGGCGTGCACATAGGCAACGCTGGTATTCTCGGCAAAGCGGGTAAAGCGGCGGATCTGCAGATTCTCACCGATCACCATCACCTTCTCGGGCAGAATCTCCGCCACGGTCAGCTCGGAACCGGGGTACTTGCACTGGAGCAGCGCCTCCACATCAGCGGGGGCATCCTGAATCACCACATGGCAAATGTCCTTCACAAACTGGACAAAGGCCTCGCTCTTGGCGCAAAAATCGGTCTCACAGTTGACCTCAACCACGGCGCCCACGCCGCACTTGGGGCACACGTCCGCATAGGCCATGCCTTCGGCGGCAATGCGGCCGGCCTTCTTGGCAGCCTTGGCCAGACCCTTCTCGCGCAGCCATTCGACTGCCTTATCCATATTGCCGTCGGTCTCGGTCAGGGCCTTCTTGCAGTCCATCATCCCGACGTTGGTCATCTCACGCAGCGTCTTAACATCCTGAGCGGTAAAAGCCATTCTTTCTATTCCTCCTGTTATCATTTAAAAGCAGGGGCGCGCTTGGCGCCCCTCTTGGTGTCCGGATTTTTATTCGGCAGCCTCGACGGCCTCAGCCTCCACCTCGGCGGCGGGAGCCTCTTCCACCTCGGCGTCAGCGCCCTGGCGGCCTTCCTGCACGGCGTTGGCCATGGTGGCGGCGATCAGGCGGATGGCGCGGATGGCGTCGTCATTGGCGGGGATTACATAGTCGATCTCGTCGGGGTCGCAGTTGGTGTCCACGATGTCGACGATGGGGATGTGCAGCTTGCGGGCCTCGGCAATGGCGTTATGCTCCTTGCGGGGGTCTACAACAAACAGAGCGCCGGGGAGCTTCTTCATGTCCTTCACGCCGCCCAGGTACTTCTCCAGCTTCTCCATCTCGCTGAGATGCTTCATAACTTCCTTCTTGGGCAGCATGTCGAAGGTGCCGTCTTCCTGCATCTTCTTCAGCTGAGCCAGGCGGTC
>CACZSJ010000096.1 GCA_902783825.1 Oscillospiraceae bacterium
AGCCGGAAACTCCTGCTGAAGCAGAAGAGAATGCGTAATGCATGCACAAAAAGGGACGCTCGTTGAGCGTCCCTTTGCCTGTTCTTGCTTTTTCGTTCCGGCTGCCTGTGCTGCCCGCTGCGTGGCTTCACCGCGGAAAACGCCTTCTATTTGTATCGAAGGCGAGGCTTATAAAATTCAAAGATCACCGCGTCGCGGCCTTTTTCGTTGCGCGGCTCGTGGGAGACCCAGCCCACTTTCATGGCCCCCAGCAGCTCTGCCAGACGCGCCGTGGGCGGCCGACGCCCGATCTTGTAGGCGATAAACTGCGGCCGTGCCCAGAAGTTGAGCAAGGTGTTGCTCAGCATCACGGCCCAGAGCGCACTCTGCCCGGCGCTGAGGTAGTCCCGCCGGGGCATGGCCAGCTGCCCCCGCAGCAGATCCCTGCCGTGGAAGCGAAACCAGGCCACGATGAAGGGATTGAAGCTCTCCACGCAGACCTCGCCCCGGTAATCCTCCAGCAGCGCGTAGGTCTTTTCACACAGCGCCCGGTTGTGCAGCCCGCTTTTCAGTTCCACGATCAGCGGCCCGCGGCCACGCACCGTTGCCAGCACCTCCGACAGCAGGGGGATGCCCTGCTCTGTGCCGCACAGGCGCAGCTGGCTCAGTTGGGCATAGCTCATGGAATCCACCCGGCCGGGCACGCCGCAGACCCGATCCAGGGTGTCGTCGTGGAAAACCACAACCTGCCCGTCCCGGCTCATCTGCACGTCCAGCTCGATCCCGTAACCGGCTTTGGCTGCCAGGCGCAAGGCCTCCAGCGAATTCTCCGGCACCTGCCTGTCCCGGCTATGCAGGCCGCGATGGGCAAAGTTGCGCCCCTGGAAGGGCGCCCTTTGTCGGCGGGAGGCGCGCCCCGGCGCCAGCAGCCACAGGGGCATGACAGTCGCAGCCGTCCCCAGCAGCAGCAAGTTCCTGATTCTCCGATCCATTGCGTTCTCCTTCCCCGCAGCAGCTCTCTGTTTCATTCTACGGAATATTGTAGCACCTTATCCCTCTTCCGTCAATTTTTGGCTTGTAGGAAAGTAAAAAGTATTGTAAACTAAATACATCCTGCTATATAGGGAGGTCGAAAGCGTGAAGCTCAACAACAAGCGCACCATTCTGGTGGGTCTGGCCTTTCTGTCCATCTGCGCCTTCTGGCAGATGTACGACAGCATCGTGCCCCTGATTCTGACCAACACCTTCCATCTCAACGAAACCATCTCCGGCGCCATCATGGCGGCGGACAACGTGCTGGCCCTGTTCTTGCTCCCCTTCTTCGGCAGCCTTTCGGACCGGACGGATACCCGCATCGGCAAGCGCATGCCTTACATCCTCTTCGGCACCGGCTGCGCTGTCATCCTGCTGAATCTTCTGCCCATTCTGGACAACAGCTACGCCGCGAGTCCGGCTCCCTTCAAGCTGGTCTCCTTCGTGATCGTGCTGGGGCTGCTGCTGCTGGCTATGGGGACTTACCGCTCTCCTGCCGTCGCCCTGATGCCGGACGTGACCCCCAAGCCTCTGCGCTCTCGAGGCAACGCCATCATCAACCTTATGGGCGCAGTAGGAGGCCTGCTGTATCTGGCAGTAGCCGCGGTGATGTATCCCAACGCCAAGGTCAGCAGTCTGTCCCACGTGAACTATCAGCCTTTGTTCCTGGTGGTGGCCGCCATCATGTTCGTGGCGGTGGGTCTGCTGTATCTGACCATCAAGGAGCCGAAGCTCTCGGCGGAAAACCGGGCCCTGGAGGCAGAGCATCCCGAGTGGAACCTGGCCAAGGACGATGGCAGCGGCCAGGAGACGCTTCCGGCTAACGTCAAGCGTTCTCTAGGTTTTCTGTTGGCCTCCATTGCCCTGTGGTTCATGGGCTATAACGGCGTCACCACCTGGTTTACCACCTATGTAAGCGTAGTCATGGGCCAGAGCCTGGGCGGCGCCTCCACCTGTCTGCTGATCGCCACCGCCGGCGCCATCGTCTCCTACATCCCCGTGGGCGCCGCTGCCGCCAAATTCGGCCGCCGCCGGACCATTCTGTTCGGCATCACTCTGCTGGTGTTCTGCTTCATGCTCAGCTACGTGCTGACCACCCGTTCCGCCACCATCAACCTGCCCATGTTCCTGGTCTTCGCCCTGGTAGGTCTGGCCTGGGCCGCCATCAATGTCAACTCCCTGCCCATGGTGGTGGAGATGTGCAAGGGCTCCGACGTGGGCAAGTTCACCGGCTATTACTACACCGCCTCCATGGCCGCCCAGGTGGTCACGCCCATCGTGGCGGGCACCCTGCTGCGCCATGTAAGCTACAAAACGCTCTTCCCCTACGCGGCCTTTTTTGTGGCCTGCAGCTTTGTCACCATGCTCTTCGTCCGCCACGGCGACGCCAAGGCGGAGGCCAAGCACGGCCTGGCCGCTTTCGAGGACATGGACGACTGATCCGACAATCGAACCCCGACTCCGGCGGCGGGAGCTTGCTTCCGCCGCTGTTTTTTCATTTTCCTCTTGCCCATCTATTGAAAAGCCGCCTTCCATCGGGTACAATACCCTCGGAATTTGCAACAAAGGAGAATGTTCCATGCTGGAGATACAAGATCTGAGCTTTGCCGTCACCGAGGACAAGCGAGAAAAAGAGATCATTCACAATTTGAACCTGACCATTCCCGACGGGAAATTCGTGGTCATCACCGGCCCCAACGGCAGCGGCAAGTCTACCCTGGCTCGGCTGATTATGGGCATCGAAAAGCCCCTGGCCGGGCGTCTGCTGCTGGACGGGCAGGACATCACGCCCCTGGACGTCACCCAGCGGGCTCGGCTTGGCGTCAGCTTCGCCTTTCAGCAGCCGGTACGCTTCAAGGGCATCCGAGTCCACGATCTGCTGCGTCTGGCTGCAGGCCGGAATCTTTCGGTTTCCGCCGCCTGCGAGTATCTTTCCGAGGTGGGTCTGTGCGCCCGGGACTACATCGAGCGGGAGATCAATTCCTCCCTGTCCGGCGGCGAGCTCAAGCGCATTGAGATCGCTACCCTGCTGGCTCGCCGCACCCGGCTGAGCGTGTTTGACGAGCCGGAGGCTGGCATTGACCTGTGGAGTTTTCAGAATCTGATCCGCATTTTTGAGAAAATGCGCAGCGAGATCCTGGACAGTTCCATCGTCATCATCTCCCATCAGGAGCGGATCCTGCAGATCGCCGACGAAATCGTAGTTCTCTCTCAGGGGCAGATCACATCTCAGGGCAGCCCCCAGGAAATTCTGCCGGAGCTGATGGGACAGACTGTGCCGATGAGCATTTGCGAGAAGCTGCAGTAAGGAGGGACAGACATGCTTGAACTTGACGCCATTCAAAAACGCCTGATCGAGGAAGTGGCGGACCTGCACGCCGTCCCCTCGGGGGCCTACAACTTCCGTGCCAACGGGAAGCTGGCAGGCCGCAGCACCACCGCTAACATCGATATCGTCTCCAAGGAAAACGGCCGCGGCATCGACATCCGCATCAAGCCCGGCACCAAAAACGAGAGCGTGCACATCCCTGTGGTCCTCAGCGCCAGCGGCCTGAAGGAGACGGTCTATAATGACTTCTACGTGGGAGCCGACTGCGACGTGGTCATCGTGGCCGGCTGCGGCATCGACAACTGCGGCAGCCAGGACTCCCAGCACGACGGCGTGCATCGCTTCTATCTGGGCAAAAATGCCCGGGTCAGATACGTGGAGAAGCACTACGGCTCCGGCGACGGCGAGGGCCAGCGGATTCTCAACCCCGTCACTGAAGTCTATCAGGACGAGGGTAGCTCCATGGAAATGGAGATGGAGCAGATCAAGGGCGTGGATTCCACCCGCCGGCTCACCCTGGCGCAGCTGCAGGCGGGAGCCCGCCTGGTGGTCAAGGAGCGGCTGATGACCCACGGAAGCCAGGAAGCCGTCAGCGACTATCAGGTTAATCTTGATGGCGCCGGTGCCACGGCGGACGTGGTCTCCCGCTCGGTTGCCCGAGACCACTCCACCCAGACCTTCAACGCCCGAATCACCGGCAACGCCCCTTGCAGCGGCCACACCGAGTGCGACTCCATTATCATGGATCAAGGGCGGATCCTGGCCATTCCCTCCCTGGAGGCCAATCATGTGGACGCCATGCTGGTCCACGAGGCTGCCATCGGCAAGATCGCCGGGGATCAACTGATCAAGCTGATGACCCTGGGACTGACCGAAGCGGAAGCGGAGGAGCAGATCATCAATGGCTTCCTGCGCTGAGGCGGAAACTGAAAACCGTCAGAGGGACGCTCTCTCGAGCGTCCCTCTGACGGTAGACAAAAAAGCTGCCGGTCCCACACAGGGCCCGGCAGCTGCTGTCTAATCAGTTGGTTTCCGGCATAAGCTCCCGAATCATGATCTGCAGCATTTCATCGAACTTGTCCAGATCCTCCTGGGAAAACCGCTCCTTCATGCGAGAGATCACCGTCTCCTCATAGGCGGCAAGCAGCCCCGCGTAATGATAGAACTTATCCGAAAGGATCAGATAATACTCGCGGCGATCCACCTGGGAATGCTGCCGCTCCAGATATCCTTTTTTGATGAGATTGTTGACCTTATAGGTGGCGTTGGACTGGGAAATGTTCAGAAAATCGGCAAACTGTCCCACGGTGGGCCGATCCAGCATGCGGATGACTTCCAGGGAAAAGGCCTCCATGGCGGACAGGGAGCCATCCCGCTCCCGTACCAGCTCGAATATTTTTCGGTAAAACTGCAGCTTAAATCGATCATACACCTCTGCAAAGCTTTTCTCGATCACCGTAGCATCCCCCTCATAATATCTATTTTTATTGTATCGTATCCTCAGGCATTTGTAAATGCATTTTTCCTCTTTTTCCGCAAAAGTGCAGGCTTTTTCTTTCGTGTACAAACTGTGAATTTTCGCCCATCTCCATGCGGAAACTATTGACAAAGACGCCCTCCGGTGTTATATTAGCACTCGAAAGGCGAGAGTGCCAGCGCCCGCGCCTTTCGAGTGCTAAGGTCGAGGTGCCTCATGGCGATCAGTGAACGGAAAAAGAGAATACTGGCCGCCGTGGTGGAGGAATACATTCGCACGGCGGAGCCGGTCGGCAGCAAGGCCATCGCCCAGAGCGGTTGTCTCAGCTGCTCTTCCGCCACCATCCGCAGCGAGCTGGCGGAGTTGGTGGCCATGGGTTATCTGGAGCAGCCGCATACCTCTGCGGGCCGGGTTCCCACACCCATGGGCTACCGAATCTACGTCAATGAACTGATGCAGCGGCAGAAGCTGTCTCTGGAGGAGACAGAGGAGATGAACCGGCGGATGAATCTGAAGCTGCAGGAACTGGATGCCACCATCAGCGATGTAAGCCGGTTGGCCTCCCAGCTGACGGATTATCCCGCCCTGGCGCTGACAGCTCGCAGCGCCGTCACGATCCGGCGCTTCGATCTGATCTATGTGGACGCCAACACCTTCATCATGGTGCTGACCCTCAGCAGCAGCGTGGCCAAGAGCAAGCTGGTGCAGCTGCCGGTCTCCGTGGATCAGACTTTGGTGCAGCGGCTGTCTTCCCTGTTTAACGCCGGCTTCACCGGCATTACCGAGGAACAGGTGACGCCCCTGCTGATCAAATCCACCGAACGCGCAGCGGACGACACCATGGGGCTAAGCTCCGTGATCGCCGCCTTTGTGATCGAAACGCTCACAGAGGCCAATTCCCCCGCGGCCTTTGTCTCCGGAGAGAACCGTCTGCTCAATCAGCCGGAGTTTCGGGATCCGGACAAAGCCCACCGCCTGATGAGCTATCTCTCCGGCGGCGGCTACGTTCTTCCGCCCGGGGCGGAGCCTCAGGAGAGCGGCGAGATCCGGGTAGTCATCGGCCCGGAGAACGCGGCGGAGGAGCTGAAGGATTCCAGCGTAATCCTGGCCAGCTACGACGCAGGCGACAATACCCGAGGGCTCATCGGCGTGGTAGGGCCCACACGGATGGATTATTCCGCCGTGGCCGCCAAGCTGAGCTTTTTGGCCGCCGGCCTTTCCCGCCGCCTCAGCAGCGGCGGCGCGCCGCCGGAGGGCATGCACAACAAACTAATCATCAAGGGGGACGACCCGAATGAGCACAGATAAGACAGAAAAGAAAGAAACCGCCGCCCAGGAAGCGGAGGCCGTGAAGGAAGAGCAGGCTCCCACGCAGACGGAGGAGGCCCAGGCGGAAACCGCCCCCACCGGGACGGAGAAAAAGTCCCGGAAAGAGGAAAAGAAGGCCGCCCGGAAAAAAGGCGAGGAGAAGCTGGCCGCGCTGGAAGAGGAAAACGCGGCTTTGCAGGACAAATATTTGCGCGTCTGCGCCGAGTATGACAATTTCCGCCGGCGCAGCTTGAAGGAAAAAGAGGGCCTGTATGGGGACATCAAGTCCGATACCGTGCAGAAATTCCTGCCCGTGTACGACAATCTGGAGCGGGCGCTCCGTCAGGGCACGGAGGATGAAGCCTATCGTAAGGGCGTCGAGATGATCATGGCACAGTTTGAGGCCACGCTGGAAAAGCTGGGTGTCAGCGCCATCGAATGTCTGGGCGAAAAGTTCGATCCTGTGCTCCACAATGCGGTCATGCATGTGGACGATGAGGAGAAAGGCGAAAACGAGATCGTTGAGGTCTTCCAGAAGGGCTTCCGGATGGGAGACAAGGTGATCCGCTTCGCCATGGTCAAAGTGGCAAACTAAAGCGGCTTCCGCTTTTGTTGATAAAATCGTATATTATTTATTGGAATACAGGAGGAATAAACCATGGGTAAGATTATTGGAATAGATTTGGGTACCACCAACAGCTGCGTCGCCGTTCTGGAAGGCGGCGAACCCGTCGTCATCGCCAACGCCGAGGGCGCCCGGACCACTCCGTCCGTCGTGGCCTTCGCCAAAACCGGCGAGCGTATGGTCGGCCAGGTCGCCAAGCGCCAGGCCGTCACCAACCCCGACCGGACCATTTCGTCCATCAAGCGGGAAATGGGCTCCAACTACAAGGTCACCATCGACAACAAGGCCTACACCCCCCAGGAGATTTCCGCCATGGTGCTGCAGAAGCTGAAGGCGGACGCGGAGGCCTATC
>CACZSJ010000097.1 GCA_902783825.1 Oscillospiraceae bacterium
CCGTGGCAAATCCCTTTTTCGCCGTTGCACAGGGGGAAGTTCGAGTCCGGGCTAAAGCAAAACAGGGGCGCGGGATGGTGCTTCAGATAATAGTGCACGTCCTCCATGCCAGTCTCCTCGTTGGTGCCCAGCAGGGCCCGGACAGGATACCGCAGCGGGATCTCTCTGTCCCGCAGATATTTCAGCGCATACAGGCACAGGACGCTGGGTCCCTTATCATCCAGTACGCCGCGGCCGATGATATAGCCATCCCGCTGCCGCATGACAAAGGGATCCTCGCGCCAGCCGTCGCCGGTGGGAACCACGTCCACATGGGTGATGGTTGCCAAGTAGCGATCTCCCTGTCCCAGGGCGGCGTAGCCGATTCTGCCCTCGCAGTCCACGGCGTCCAGCCCCAGCTCCCGGGCGATCTCCAGCCCCAGATCCAGGGCCGCTTTCGGTCCGGCGCCAAAGGGCGCGCCGGGCTCTGGCTCCCCTTCCACGCTGTTGATACGCACCAGGCGGGCAATATCCTGAAAAATGCGTTCCTCATGTTCCGCCACAAATCTCTCTATGTCCTGGCGAAGTGCGTCCTTCATGCCGCTCCTCCTTCTCCGCATTCGGTCATAATGGGAAAAGCCACCAAAGCTTTCCTATCTATGCACTATACCATTCTCCCCGGTTTTTTGCAAGCCAAAGCCAAAGGAAAAAGCGCACGCGGGATCCTCTGATCCCGCGTGCGCTGCAGCCTGAGCCTACTCATTCGCTTTTTGCCGCTTTGAAATCCGCCTCCGTGCCGTTTCTCAGCCGCTTGATGTTCTCCCGATGCTGTGCAATCACCACCAGCATGGCGAAGGCCGCCAAGATCAGGCTGGCCGTGCTCGCCCGGAACAGCAGGCAGGCAATCAAGATGGACGACGCGGCGCATAAAGAGCCCACCGACACCTTTTTGGACAGCAGCACCGCGGCCAGAAACACCAGCAGCAGCACCAGAAACACCCGCCAATCGATGGCCAGGGCAATGGCCGCGCCCACGGAGACGCCCTTGCCTCCCTTAAAATTATGAAACACAGGGAGGCAATGCCCCAGCATGCAGGCGATCCCGCTGAGGGCCAGCCCGTTATCCCCCAGTAAAGTCTTGCCGATCCACATTGCCACAAGTGCTTTGAGCATATCGCCCAGCAGGGTCAGCACCCCGGGAACCATGCCAAAGACCCGGGCCATATTGGTAGCCCCGGCGTTGCCGCTGCCGTGCTCTCTCACGTCAGAGCCCAGCAGATTTTTGGACAGGAGCACCGAACAGCTCAGGGATCCCAACAGATATGATATAATCAATACAAACAGATATGTAATTGCGATCATACCGCACCTCTGCGAAAACTACAATAATTTGAAGTTAGCGGGAGATATTATAATCCACGCCTTTCCGGATTGCAAGACTCCGCCCCGACAGTTTATAGTTTTTTCATACTTCGCCCCTGCCGACTCTTTGCAAAGCCCCCGGGCTGTGATACAATGAGAAAAATTGTGAAGCCCGGAAAGGACGTGTCCCCATGAATCTATTTCTCTGCTACGAGCGCTGCAGCACCTGCAAAAAAGCAGAAGCCTGGCTGAACGCACATGGCGTCGCCTTTGAAAAGCGGCCGATCAAGGAACAAAACCCCAGTGCCCGAGAGCTGCAGCTCTGGCAGGAAAAAAGCGGCCTGCCCCTGCGGCGCTTCTTCAACACCAGCGGTCTGCTGTACAAGCAACTGCAGCTGAAAGACAAGCTTCCACAGATGGCAGAGGCGGAAATGCTCTCCCTGCTGGCTACGGACGGGATGCTGGTCAAGCGCCCGCTGCTGATTACTGAGCGGACGGTGCTGGTCGGCTTCCGGGAGGCGGAATGGGAAGCTGCCTTGCTGTAAACGCTCTATAAAGAAACGGAAAGCGTGCTTAAAACAAGCCGCTTTCCGTTTTTTCTTATACAGAAGTCCTCAGGCAAAATGAATCAAGCCGAAGGTAAGCGCCGTCATGATCGCCGCGGCGATGCACACGCCCGCAAAAATCACCGGAACCGCGCGCTTCAAGCGCATGCCCAGAAGCGCCGCCACCAGCGCCCCGGTCCAAGCCCCGGTTCCGGGCAGCGGGATGGCCACCAGGAGCAGAAGTCCCCACGAGCCGTATTTCAAAACCGTCTCGCTCTTCAGATCCGCCCGCCTTTCCAGGGGAGTAATCAATCGATCCAAAGCGGCCCAATGCTGCCGCAGCCACTCAAAAATGCGGCGGATATACACGATGATGAACGGCACCGGCACCATATTCCCCACCACCGCGGACAGCAGAGCCAGGGGATAGGCCAGACCCAGCGCGATGCCGTAGGGCAGGCCAAGGCGCAACTCCACCACGGGCACCATGGAGATCAAAAAGGTCGTTATGCACTTTCCCAGGGTCGTCCCCGTAATCCATTCGATCATATCGCCGCTCCGTTTTATTCGTGCGTGTATTGTATCACACTCTGGCCGATTCCGCAACGGGGCAATAACAAACGGGGCGGATTCGCATGAATCCGCCCCGTCGTTCTGGGTTTATTGTTCTTTCTTCTTACGCAGGAACAGCACCACGCTGCTCAGAACCAGCAGAGAGAGCAGGATCAGCACCGCCCACAGC
>CACZSJ010000098.1 GCA_902783825.1 Oscillospiraceae bacterium
ACCTGCGGGGCATCTCCAAGTCCCCCGCTATCTTTGACATCGAAAAGCTGCGCTACTTCAACAGCGCCTATATCCGCGCCATGTCTCCGGAGGCCTTCGCCGCCGTGGCGGAGCCCTATATCCGGCAGGCTGTCCGGGATCCCCGCTACGACGCTGCCGCCATCGCCGCGCTGCTGCAGCAGCGCACCGAGCTGCTGACGGAGATTCCGGAAAAGCTGGACTTCTTCGATGCCCTGCCCGACTATGACATTGAGCTGTTCACCCACAAAAAATCCAAGTCCGACGCGGCCTCCTCCCGGGAGGTTCTGGAACGGATCCTGCCGGTTTTCCAGGCGCTGGAGAGCTGGACGGATGACAGCCTTTCCGAAGCGATGATCCATCTGGCGGAGGACATGGACGCCAAGAACGCCAAGGTCATGTGGCCGGTGCGCATCGCCGCCGCCGGCAAGTCGGTGACCCCTGGCGGCGCTGTGGAGATCTGCCGTATCCTGGGCCGGGAAGAAACCCTGCGCCGTCTGCGCCTGGCTTTGGAAAAGCTGGCATAACTTGCTTTTGATAAAAACACCTCTTTGGATGCATCCTAGTCCAAAGAGGTGTTTTTTTATGGGAAAACCAGCAAGAATTCGCATCATCAGTTATCTCACTGCCCTGGTGGCGGCTTTGGCTCTGCTCAGCTTCGCCCGCTGTGCGGATCTGCGGGACTCCCGCCAGTCCGCCAACTACAGCGCAGGGCGCGCTTTTGAGGAAACGGTGGGCTCCGTGGACGCGCTCTCGGAGGCGCTGGCCAAGAGCGTATACGCCACCGATGGCAGCATGTGCGCCCGGGTCTGCGGCGAGGCCTACGCCCACGCCCTGGCCGCAGAGAGCGCCCTGTCGGTTCTCCCCTTCTCCACCCAGGAGTTGGAGCAGATCTCCGCCTTCCTCAACGTGGCGGGGGACTATGCCTACAGTCTCTGCGGCAGCGCAGCGGAGCAGGGCTTTTCCTCAGAGCAAGTCCGGGTATTCCGGGACATGTCCGCCACCGCCCGGGAGCTGTCGGCAGCTCTTCGGGAGCTGCAGGGAGGCGTACACGGGGGCGACGTGATTATGGACCAGGCGGCCCTGCGCATGCAAAATGTGACAGACCCGCCCCGAACCGAGAATCTTAGCCAGCGGCTGCTGGCCTATGAGGCGGCCTTCGAGCCGCTGGCCGCCCTGGAATACGACGGCCAGTACGGCTGTGCAAAAGAGGAAAGCAAGGGCTATCTCACCGAGGGCGCCATGCTGGCTCTGGCCGCCGACTATGCCGGTGTGCCCGCCTCCTCTCTGCAGGAGGCCTATGCCTATGAGGGCGTCAGCGGACGGCGCTGCTACCGCAGCGGCGATCTGTATCTCTGCGTCAGCCGGGCAGGATTGGAGAGCATGGCCCAGACCCGTCTGGTGGGCGAAGCTCAGCTGAGCCAGGCCCAATCCCGGCAGATCGCGGAAGACTTTCTGGCACGGAGAGGCTTTCGGGATCTGGAGCTCAGCGCCATTCAGCGGCAAGGCGCGGTAGACGCCATGGTGTTTTGCAAGACGGAAAACGGCGCGCTCTGCCTGGACAACTGTATTCGTCTCTCCGTGGCGCTGGATGACGGGTCGATCTACAGCTTCAATGCTTCCGACTACTGCGGCGAGGCCAGCGGCGCCCGTTTTCTGGTGAGCCAGAGCGGAGCCGAAGCGGCGCTGCCGGAGGGTCTGGAGCTACTGGACAGCCGTCGGGTGATTCTGAAAAGTCCGGGCAAGCGAGATCTGGCCTGTTATGCCTTCGACTGCGCCGACGGAGAACGGCAGCTGTGCATCTATGTGGACGCCGCCACGGGCAAGCAGTGCAAAATCCAGCTGAGCAACTGATCGTCTCCTGCCGCGCTAAGCGCAAGCGGACAGCCGCGGGGCCCTTGCCCCGCGGCTGTCCGCTTGCCATTTCTATGCCTTATACGTTGAATCGGAACATGGTCACGTCCCCGTCCTGCATCACGTATTCCTTGCCCTCCAGCCTAAACAGGCCCTTTTCCTTGGCCGCAGCCATGCTGCCACTGGCCTTCAAATCTTCAAAGGCCACGATTTCCGCCCGAATGAAGCCTCGCTCAATGTCCGTGTGGATCTTGCCGGCGGCCTTGGGCGCTTTGGTGCCCTTCACAATGGTCCAGGCATGCACATCGTCCTCTCCGGCGGTGAGGAAGGAAATATAGCCCAGCAGATCATAGGAGGTGCGAATCAGCCGATCCAGTCCTCTTTCCGTGAGCCCCAGATCCTCCATGAACATCTGCGCTTCCTCCGCGTCAAGCGTCGCGATCTCCTCCTCAAACTTGGCCGCCACCGGCAGCACAGCGGCGCCCTGCTTCTCCGCGTGGGCGGACAGGGCCTGGAAGCCGGCGTCGTCTCGGTACCCGCTCATGCCGTTTTCGTCCAGATTGGCCGCGTAGATTACCGGCTTGATGGTCAGCAGGCCGCCGTCGGCCAGAATGTCCTGATCCTCTTCGGTGAAAGCAAAGTCGCGGGCGGGCTTTTCCGCCTCCAGATGGGCAATGAGCGCCTGGCACATCTCCACCTCGCGCTTGTATTTTTTATCCCCGCTTTTGGCGTTCTTTCTGGCCCGATCCAGCCGCCGCTCCACAATCTCCAAATCCGCCAGGATCAGCTCCAGCTCAAAGGATTCCGCGTCCCGCACCGGGTCGGCCGATTCCAAAAAGACATCCTCGTTTTCAAAGCAGCGTACCACCTGCACCAGCGCGTCCACTTGCCGGATGGCCTGGAAAATCTCGTTGCCTCTGCCTCCGGCGGCCACGCCCGGCACGTCCACAAACTCGATGGTCGCCGGGGTGTATTTCTTGGGATGGTAATAATCCGCCAGCCAGTCCAGCCGCTCGTCCGGCACTTTGGCCACGCCCATATTGGGCTTGGCCGCCGCGTTGGTATAGCTTCCGGTCTCCGCCTTTGCCCCCGTCAGGGCGTTGAACAGGGTCGTCTTACCCACGTTGGGCAGACCCACGATGCCTAATTTCATCTCGTACCGCTCTCCTTACCGTATCATTTCCTACGATAGTATAGCAGAGCCGCGGCAAATTCTCAAGTCATGGCGCAAAAAAGAAGCTCCTCGATGGCTGGCCGGCCGTCCCTTTGTTCTCCGCGTTTAAGGCGTCATGGCAACAATCCGGTTTGAGCCGCCGAAGAAGAAAAAACGACTCATACGAGTCGTTTTTTCATGATTGATTCTCAATGATTATTCTATCTTTGAAAGATCCTGACAGGAGTATTCATACAACTTATCTACGATCTTAAACCCCATTTTAAGATACATATCCTTTGGTGTGTCATCCATATCTGCGTGCAGCATCAATGCTGCATCCGGATGCTTCTCCTTGATGTGGGCTATAAGGGAGGTAGCCACATATTGCTTCCTGTGCTTGTCATCCACAAGAAGGCCATCCATACAAGTGATTCCATCCGCAGTGTAACTATAGCATACGCCAACCAATTGATTGCCGATGTAGGCGCCTTGATACTCTAACTTGTCATATAGCCTCGCCATATTTCGTATGCAGAAATCTTCACCATAGACCGAGCCGTAGTGTTTTACCTCTAACTCCTGTAGCTCTGATATCGGAGGCGTTTTAAATACTAGAGCATCATTTGTTTTCCACGTGGTATCGCTATCCGTGAAAACCATCGTTGCGGTTATTTCAGCCTCCAGCCCAAAGCTGTCAACAAGCGGCGCATCGCCTTCCAGCTTTATGAAGGCAACACCAAGCTCCCTTTGATAATGCAAGGCCATTTGGAATTCTTCCTCTGTAGGCTGCCCATGGTATTCAAAGCAATTGTGGTCATATTTATCTGGTAAAAGATGGTCTTCCCATTTAGATAAATGCTCTGAGAAAGGCTTTTTTACGGAGAACAATCTCCCCATCTTTTCTTCAATAACTCGCGTTTCTATCATTGTTGTATGACACTTCCTTTATCATCCTCAACATCTCCCCATGCAAGATGGTTCTCAGGTGGTTCCTCGCTCCCGTCATGAACAGGGAAGTGAATCCATTTGTCTTCCTGTTTTACTCTGTGTTCTCTATCGTTTCCAACGAAAGTATAGCAGAGCCACGGCAAATTCTCAAGTCACGGCCCAAAAATGAAGCTCTTCGACGGCCGGGCGGACGTTCCTTTGTTCTCCGCGTTTTTTGCTTTTCTTCTCCTCCATACCGTTTTCTCTCCCTGTTCAGCCTTACCGTTTCCTCCGAGGCGGCACAAGGCCATTGCCAGCACACGGCAATCATGATATCATAGGTACACGTATACATAGACAAGGAGTCATGGCATGGACGAGATTCGTGATATCCCGGCGGAGCAGGCAAACGAGCAGACGGCGGAAGAACTGGTATTCGTTTCGCCGGAGCTTTTGCAGGCCGCCCAGCGTAAGCAGCAGCGGCGACAGGAACAGCTTTCCGCCCTGCGCGAGGCCGCGGAGAGCGGAGACGCCGCCGCCCTACTGGAGCTGGGGCAGTACTATCTCTCCGGAAACGAGGGGCAGCCTCGGGATCCGGAGCAGGCCTTCCACTGCTTCAGCCAGCTCCCCCCGGATAATCCGGCGGGGCGCTATTACCTTTCCTGCTGCTACAGCCAGGGCCTGGGCGTCCCTCCCGATCCCCCGCTGGCGCTGGAGCTGTTGCAGGAGTCGGCCGAGGCCGGGTATCCCCCCGCCCTGTGCGTCCTGGGTCAGTGCTTTGAAAACGGCGGCATGGGGCTGGAACGGGATCCGGCGCGTGCCGCCCAGCTGTATCGGGAAGCTGCGGATCAGAACTTCCCTATGGCTCTGTGCCATCTGGCCACGCTGTACTATCACGGTCTCGGTGTGCAACAGGATCGGGAGCAGGCTGCGGCGCTCTACGCCCAGGCTGCGCAGCAGCGCTTCCCCCGGGCCCAATTTCTGCTGGGCACCTGCTACGAGGCCGGAGCGGGTGTGCCCCGGGATCTGAACAAAGCCCGGGCCCTCTACCAGGAAGCGGCAGAACAGCATTATCCCGACGCCATCTGCGCCCTGGGCGTTCTGTATTACCACGGCCTGGGCGTAGAACAGGATCAGGAGAAGGCCTTTGCGCAGTTTGTCAGCGCGGCGGAGCGGGGTCTTCCCCGGGCCCAGTACTTTGCCGGCCGCTGCCTGGAATACGGCGAGGGGGTTGAGGAAGACCCGGCGGCAGCGCTGGACTACTATGAGCGAGCCGCCCAAGCGGGAGACGACCGGGCCATGTTTCAGGCCGGTCTCTGCTATCTCTTCGGCAGCGGCACGGAAATCGACGATGCAAAGGCGTTTGCTTATCTTCAGCAGAGTGCCCGGCAGGGCAATCCGCGGGCCATGGCCCATCTGGGGGTCTTGTATGAATCCGGCCGGGGCGTGGAGGAGGATCTGGAACAGGCCATCGCTCTCTATC
The DNA here is from genome assembly GCA_902783825.1 of Oscillospiraceae bacterium. Taxonomy (GTDB): domain Bacteria; phylum Bacillota; class Clostridia; order Oscillospirales; family Oscillospiraceae; genus Limivicinus. The sequence goes on from CACZSJ010000098.1 coordinate 5,439, forward strand.
TTCAGGCTGCCGCCCAGGGCGGCGCGGAGGGGATGTGCAACCTGGGCGTACTCCATCGCAGCGGCACCGGAGTGGAGCAGGACGACGAAAGGGCAACGGAGCTTTTCCGCCAAGCGGCGGAGCAGGGACTTCCACGGGCCCAGTTCTTCCTGGGCATGCAATACGAAGACGGCAGGGGCATGGAAAAGGATCGGGAGCGGGCGGCTCAGCTTTACCGCGCCGCCGCGGATCAGGGCTATGCCCCGGCCCAGGCACACCTGGGCATGTGCTACGAAGAGGGCATAGGCGTGGAGCGGGATCTAAGCCGCGCCCGGTCCCTCTATGAGCTTGCCCAGCAGCAGGGCAACGTGGACGCCGCCTACCGTCTGGCGCTCCTTTGTGAGGCCGGGCAAGACGCCCCGGCAGACCCGGAGCGGGCAGCCCAGCTTTACGCCAAAGCAGCCCAGGCGGGGCATGTGCCCGCTCAGTGCCACTATGCCTACTGCTTGCAGCACGGCACAGGCATCCCGGCAGACGCGGCTGCCGCTCATATCTGGTACGAGCGGGCCGCCCAGCAGGGCAGCGCCTACGCCTGCAACTGTCTCGGCGTGATGCACCAGCAGGGCGAAGGCTGCTCCAAGGATGTGCAACAGGCCATTGACTGGTACACCCAGGGCGTGGAGCACGGCTCCCGCCTGGCGGCGTACAACCTGGGCCTGCTGTATGAAAACGGCCATCAGGTCAAGCGAAATCCTCAAACCGCCGCTCTCTGGTATCGCAAAGCCTTAGAGCTGGGCCATCCGGGAGCTGAGAAGGCCCTGAACCGAGTCACCCGGCAAAACAGCGTCACCCATTGGCTGCTGCGGGTGCTGAGCTGGTGCTGCGGGCTGAGCTTTTTCGCCATGGGCAGCGGCCTTGTCACCCAGCCCTTCGCTTTCTGGCCGAAGCGGCTGTTCATGGTTCTGCTCAGCGGCATTCTTACGGTAGTTTTGATCTATCTGCGGCGTTTCTATCCTCTGCCCCGCAAGGAGCGGAGCGCGAAGCGCAAACGGGCGGCGCGGATTTTGCACGGGCTGGCGGGCGCCGTCGCAGCCTTCTTCTTTGTCGTGGGCCTTTCCTCCGTGCTCAAGTTTGGCGATCCGGAGCCCATCGAGCTTTGGCTGATGGCCTGGCTGGCCGGCGGGGCAGCCCTGGCCTTCTATCGCGCCTTTCGCAAAGACCCATAGCTGAACATAGCAAAAGAGGAGCCCCTCCACCGGGGCTCCTCTTTTGCTATGCTTGGTTCTATGCTTTCGCTTTAATCTTCACTTTTCTGCTGCGGCTCTTCCTCCGGGGCGGCCTCTTCCTGCGCCGGGGCGCTCTCCGTGGCCTTTTCGGGCACAGGCTCCCCTTCCGCAGGGGCGGCCTCTGCCGTCGCCTCCTCGCCGCCGTTCATGGAAATCTTGCGGGCAGGCCGCTCGATGGTTTCATCGGCGCGCGCCTGCTTGGCCATCTTCACGTCTTCCGGCGGGAAGCTGCCATTTTCAAAGAAGTAGTTGAAGACCTCCGCCTCCATGGTCTCGTGCGCCAGCAGATATTCCGCGATGGCCTTCAGCTGATCCCCATGCTCGGTCAGGATCCGCTCGCACTCCGCCGAGGCCCGGTCGAAGATGGCCTTGACTTCCTCGTCGATGGCCGCCGCCGTTTCCTCGGAGTAGCTCTTGGTCTGGCCGAAGTCCCGGCCGATGAAGATGCTGTGGCCAGAGCTGTCGTAGGAGATGGGGCCGAGACGCTCGCTCATGCCGTACTTGGTGACCATATCCCG
>CACZSJ010000099.1 GCA_902783825.1 Oscillospiraceae bacterium
CGGGAGAAGGATTCGAACCCTCACATACGGAGTCAGAGTCCGCTGTGCTACCTTTACACAATCCCGCTAAGCGCATATGCTATTATATCCAAGTTTCCACATTTGTCAAGAGATTTTTGACAATTTCACGAGCAGGGGTCGGCTCGCTTTCCGCCGCACCCTGCCCGTGCATTTTTTCAGTTCGCCTTGGCCTCACAGTAGAGGCAGCGGTACACCTTGTTCTCCCGGTCGCTGAGCTTGAACACGTGCTTGAGCTCCTGCTCCACGCTGCAGATGCAGCGGGGATTGCGACAAAACAAAACGTCGGTAAGGGTCTGGGACATATCCACGCCCAGCTTCCCCGCGGCCTTCGCCTCCTTCAGCAGCTTCAGAATCAGCGCCATGCGCATGTATTTGCCATAGAGCACCTGCTTGAAATAGCAGGCTCTGGGATCTTCGTCCACGGCTACGCTGATCTCATTGACCCGGGGCAGCGGATGCATGATGCACAGATCCTCCCGGGCGCCTCGCAGCTTCTCCGGGGTGAGAATGTAGCTGTCCTTGAGGCGCAGATACTCCTCCGGGCTGAAAAAACGCTCCCGCTGGACCCGAGTCATGTACAGAATGTCCAGTCCGGGGATCGCCTCCTCCAGGTTCGTGGTCTGCTCGTAAGGGATGCCTTTGGCCTCCAGCACGTCCTTTTTTACATAGCTGGGCAGCTTCAGCTCCTCCGGGGAAATCAGCACCACCCGCGTCCCTGCGTAGCGGGACATGGCGTTGATGAGGGAATGGACCGTGCGGCCATATTTCAGATCCCCGCAGAGGCCCAAGGTCAAATTCTCAAAGCCGCCCTTCTCCCGGTAGATGGTCAACAGGTCCGCCAGCGTCTGGGTGGGATGGTTGTGGCCGCCGTCGCCGGCGTTGATCACCGGAATGGAGGCGTTCATGGCCGCCACCAGCGGCGCACCCTCCTTGGGATGGCGCATGGCGATAATATCCGCATAGCAGCTGATGACCTTGGCCGTATCCGCCACGCTTTCCCCCTTGGCGGAGGAAGAGCTGTTGGCCTCGGAAAAGCCGATCACCTGGCCACCCAGCTCGTACATGGCCGCCTCAAAGCTCAGGCGGGTACGGGTGGACGGCTCAAAAAACAGCGTGGCCAGCTTTTTCCCCCGACAAATCTGGCTGTACGCTTCGGGCCTTGCGATGATGTCGTTGGCCGTATCGATCAGTTCCTGCAGCTCCTCCACGGAGAAGTCCAGAACATCGATCAGGCTCCTCATCCCTTTGCCTCCCCGATCCAGCTCTCGTCCTCGGGATTGTCTCGAAAGGCCAGCAGCCGGGCGACGTCCTCCGGCCGGATATACCCCTCCTCTGCCGCCACACGGGCGACGCTGTCAAAGTCCGTCAGAGAGTGCGTTTCCAGATCGGCTTCCGCCAGCCGCTTTTTTCCTTTCTCCATCCCATAGGTAAAAATGCTGACCGCGCCCAGAACCTCCGCACCGGCTTCCCGCAGCACCTTCGCCGTCTCGATCACGCTGCCTCCGGTGGAGATCAGATCCTCGATCACCACCACTTTCTGGCCCGGCTCCAGCCGTCCCTCGATCTGGTTCTTCCGGCCATGATCTTTGGCCTTGGGGCGCACATAGCCCATGGGCAGCCGCAGCAGATGCGCGATGATGGCCGCGTGGGCAATGCCCGCCGTGGCGGTGCCCATCAGCACTTCCGCCTCCGGATAGTGACTGCGGATCAGCTCTGCCAGACCTGCCTCGACCTCTTCCCGCACCTCCGGCGCGCTCAGCGTCAGGCGGCTGTCGCAATACACCGGGCTTTTGATGCCGCTGGCCCAGGTGAAGGGCTCTTCCGGGCGAAAAAACACCGCCTGAATCCGCAGCATCTCTTTGGCAATCTGTTCTCTTCTGTTTTCTCTCATCCTAAAAACTCCTTTACGCATGTTCGATAGGCCGCCACCGGATCCGGCGCCTGGGTAATGGGTCTGCCCACCACAATGTAGTCTGAGCCCAGAGCCCGCGCCTGAGCGGGCGTTGTAACGCGCTTTTGGTCCCCCGCCTCACTCTGGGCAAAGCGCACGCCGGGAGTCACCGTCAGAAATCCCTCGCCGCAGCAGGCGTGTACCTTGGCAGCCTCCAGCGGGGAACACACCACGCCGTCCAATCCTGCGGCGGCGGCGTTTTGCGCGTAGCGCAGCACCGTCTCGTCCATGCTTCCGGAGATCAGAAGCTCCTTTTGCATGGTCTGCTCATCGGTGGAGGTAAGCTGGGTCACCGCGATCAGCAGCGGCCGGCTCCCGTCCGGGCGCATCAGCCCCTCTCGAGCCGCTTCCATCATCCGGATCGTCCCCGCCGCGTGCACGTTCACAATGTCCACATCCAGCGCCGACAGCACCCGCATGGCCTTTTGCACGGTGTTGGGGATATCGTGCAGCTTCAGATCCAAAAATATCCGGTGTCCACGGCTCTTGATCTGCCGCACGATCTCCGGCCCGGCACTGTAAAACAGCTCCATGCCGATCTTCACAAAAGGCTTCTCCCGGACGAAGGCGTCCAGAAACGCGAAGGTTTCCGCCGCGTCGGCAAAATCGCAGGCAATGATTACATCCTTAGCCATGAGCACCTCCAATGATCTCCTTCAAATTCTCGATTCCGTACCGATCCATCAGCGCGGGCAGCTCCTCCAGAATCCGCTTGCATGCGTAGGGATCACGCAGATTGGCCGCGCCCACCTGCACCGCCGTGGCTCCGGCCAGCATCATCTCCAGCACATCCTCTCCGCTGCTGACGCCGCCCAGTCCCAGCACCGGGATCGAAACCGCCCGGGACACCTGCCAGACCATCCGCAGAGCCAGAGGGAAAACGGCCGGGCCGGACAGGCCGCCGGTCACGTTTTCCAGAACGGGCCTGCGCTCCTTCAAATCGATGCGCATGGCCAGCAGGGTGTTGATCAGGCTCAGACCGTCTGCCCCCGCTTCCTCGCAGGCGCTCGCCACAGCAACGATGTCCGTGACG
>CACZSJ010000100.1 GCA_902783825.1 Oscillospiraceae bacterium
ACAATGTCGCGGGTATCGCGTGCGATGACCAGTTCCTCGTTGGTGGGAATCACAAAAACCTTCACCTTGGAGTCGGGGGTAGAGATCATAACGTCTTCGCCGCGCTTGGAATTGGCTTCATCGTCAATGGTGACGCCCAGGTAACCGAAATATTCGGAAATGGCGGCGCGGGAGGATTTGCTGTTTTCGCCCACGCCGGCGGTGTATACGATGGCATCCACGCCGTTCATGGCGGCGGCATAGGAGCCGGTGACCTTGGCGACCCAGTAATGGAACATGTCAAGGGCAAGGGCGGCGCGCGGACTGCCCTCGGCGGCGGCGCTGTCCAGATCGCGGAAGTCCGAGGACACGCCGGAGACGCCCAGCATACCGGACTTTTTGTTGAGGATGTCCAGAATCTCGTCGACGCTGCAGCCGTACTTGTTCACCAGGAATTGGATAACGCCCGGGTCAATGTCACCGCTGCGGGTGCCCATGGGCAGGCCGACCAGCGGAGTAAAGCCCATGGAGGTGTCCACGCACTTGCCACCGTCGATGGCGGCGATAGAGGAGCCGTTGCCCATGTGGCAGGAGATGATCTTCAATTCTTCAATGGGCTTGCCCATCAGCTCGGCACAGCGGGCGGAGACGTAGCGGTGCGAAGTACCGTGGAAGCCGTAGCGGCGGATGCCGTCCTTCTCATAGTACTCGTAGGGGATCGCGTACATATAGGCCTTGCCGGGCATGGTCTGATGGAAAGCGGTGTCAAAGACGACGACCATCGGCACATCGCCCATGACGGCGCGGCAGGCGTTAATACCGGCGATGCTGGCGGTGTTGTGCAGCGGCGCGAAGGGAATGCATGCCTCGATAGAGGCCACGACCGTATCGTCGATGAGCACGGAGCGGGAGAACTTTTCGCCGCCATGGACCACCCGGTGGCCCACCGCGTCGATCTCGTCCATGGAACCGACCACGCCGTATTCCGCGCTGGTGAGCTTATCGATCACAGCGGCAATGGCTTCCGCGTGGGTGGGGAGAGGAAGGTCCTCATCGTAGACCGGCTTGCCGCCCATGAGTGGGCTGTGCTTCAGATGGCCGTCGATGCCGATACGCTCGCACAGGCCCTTGGCCATGACCTGCTCGTTGCTCATGTCGATCAGCTGATACTTCAGGGAGGAGCTGCCTGCGTTGATGACAAGAATTTTCATGGAGTTGTTTCCTTTCTCTTGTAAATATACGCGAAATTAGATAGAATACATACATCAATATTTTAATACAATTAGCAGAAAACGCAAGTCTTTTTTCAATAATATATCCTTTTGGAGGAACTAGCGTATGCCGGTGATCGGCGTGATATGTGAATACAATCCCTTTCATAACGGACATGCCTGGCATTTGCGCCGCAGCCGTGAGCTGCTGCACGAGGACAGCACGGTGATTTGTGTCATGAGCGGCGACTTTGTGCAGCGCGGGGAAGCGGCGGCTTTCTCAAAATTTGCACGTGCGGAAGCTGCTTGCCGCTGCGGGGCGGACCTGGTGATCGAACTGCCGCTTCCATGGGCGATCTCCTCCGCGGAGAGCTTTGCGCAAGGAGGCGTATCCTTGTTGGATGGACTTGGCGCGGAGTATCTGAGCTTTGGCAGTGAGCAGGGAGAATTGGCGCCTCTGGAAACGATCGCGGAGGCAATATGCGCCCCCCAGACGCAGGAAGAGATCCGACAATTGCTTGCGCAGCAGCCGCAGCTTTCTTATCCTGCAGCGAGGCAGGCGGTCTTAACCCAGCGCTTGGGAGATGGGGCGGATGCCCTTTCCCAGCCAAACAATATCCTCGGGGTGGAATATATTCGAGCGATTTGGGAGTTTCGGCTGCAGATTCAGCCCATGACGGTGGCGCGGCAGGGGAGCGGCCATGACACAAGGGGGACTATGCCGGGGATGCGATCGGCCTCGGAGATTCGCAGCATGTTGCAAAGAGGGGAGAGTATCGACGGTGAGGTGCCGTTGGAAGCTGCGGAGATTTATGTCAGAGAAGAGAAGGCTGGGCGGATTCCCTGTTTGGAGCGCGTGGAAACCGCGCTGCTCTCGCGGCTGCGCATGTTTGATGAGGCATATTATAGAGACCTGCCAGACGCCTCGGACGGTGTAGGAGAGCGTTTGTATAAGGCGGTGCGGCAGGGAGAAGACCTGGAGACAGTCCTACAGAAAGCAAAAACCAAACGCTATGCCATGGCCAGATTACGTCGAATGACTCTGTGCGCCGCGTTGGGGGTCAAGGCTGGAGAAGCCGATAAACGACCGCCCTATGCCCGCGTGTTGGCTATGAACGACAGAGGCCGAGGCTATTTGGCCTCGCTGCGCAAGCGGGATGGTCTTCCCTTGCTGATTAAGCCTTCCACGGTCAGCAAGCTGTCTGCGGATTGCCGGACACTGTTTGCCAGGGAAGCCGCTGCCCATGACCTCTATACCCTGTGTTACGGCGCACGCGAGTCGCGCCTGATGGGGGAGGACTGGAGAAATGGCCCTGTTCTTGTTGAATCAGGATGAAATCTATCGTCTGCATCTGCAAAATTTAGGCATAATCCACAATTGCATTTTCGGCTTGGTTCCGTCATAATGAACATATCTTCGCAGGCAAACAAATGTCCGCGAAACGCGGACAAGCCCTGCGGAAATATCATGAGGAGGATTTGAAATGAAAAAGATTTTGGCCCTTGCTATGGCATTGATTATGCTCTTTGCGCTTTGTGCCTGCGGCAGTCAGCCTGCGGCCAGCAGCGCACCGGCCGCCAACTCCAGCGACAATGAAGCCAGCGCCAACCCTGTCGTAAAGATCGGCGTGTTCGAGCCGCAGTCCGGCGACAACGGCGCCGGCGGCAAGCAGGAGGTGCTGGGAATGCAGTATGCAAACCAGCTGACCCCCACCGTGGAAATCGCGGGTCAGGTCTATGATGTGGAGCTTGTCTACGCGGACAATGCTTCCTCCAATGACAAGGCCCCAACCGCCGCGCAGACTTTGATTTCCAACGGCGTGTCCCTGGTGCTCGGTTCCTACGGCTCGGGCGTCTCGATCGCTGCGGGTGATACCTTCTCCGCTGCCGGCGTTCCGGCCATCGGCGTGACCTGCACCAACCCCCAGGTTACCTCTGACTGTGACGTTTACTTCCGCATTTGCTTCTTGGATCCTTTCCAGGGCACGGTGCTGGCCAACTACGCCAAGAGCGAGCTGAAGGCCACCAAAGCCTACTGCCTGGCCAAGCAGGGCGACGACTACTCCGGCGGCCTGTGCAACTACTTCATTGAGGCCTTCGGCAAGGAAAACTGTGTCTACGAGCAATTCCCGGAGGGCACCTCTGACTACTCCACTTATATCACCAACGCGCAGAACCAGGGCTGCGACGTCTTCTTCTCCCCGGTTTCCACCGAGGCCGCTGCGCAGATCATTGCCAAAGCCGATACCCAGGCTCTGGGTATGCCCATTCTGGCCGGCGACACCTGGGACTCCAACGTCATCCTGAATGCCGCGAAGGGCACCGACGTCCAGGTTTGTGTGACCACCTTCTACCAGGAAGGCGCTGACGCCAACTTTGATGCGGGCATCAAGGCCTGGATCAACGGCGATGCCACGGCGCTGGCCAACAACGGCGGCAACGATGAGCTGGCCGCGGTGACGGTTATGGGCTTTGACGCTTACTACGTGGCACTGGAGGCGCTGAAGGCCGCCGGCTCCACGGATCCCGCCGAGGTGCTGAAGGTCCTGCCCAGCCTGAACTATGAGGGTGTGACCGGCGCCATCGCTTTCGACGAGATCGGCGATGCGCTGCGCGACAGCGCCTTCGTCAAGGAGTGCAACACCGAGACCGGTGTTTGGGACTTTGTGACGGTGGCTAAAGTCGGCTGAGTCTGAGACAAACGGAACAGCATGCTGGCGGGGGCACTGCCCCTGCCAGTTTCCCATTGTCTATGTATACCAAGAAAAGGGAGGAACCCCTATGAGTTTAGCGAGAACGGTGCTGCCCTACGTCATCTCCGGGATCTCCGTTGGCGGCCAGTACGCGCTGATCGCAATCGGCTATACGATGGTTTACGGCATCCTGCGCCTGATCAACTTCGCCCATGGCGACGTGTTCATGGTTGCGGGCTTGATGATGGTGTATCTGGTGGCCTCGGTGCCGCTTGTTCTGGCCATCCCGCTGATGATCGCGCTGACGGTGCTGCTGGGCTTTGCCATTGAGCGCGTTGCCTACAAGCCCCTGCGCACGGCGCCCAGAATGTCGGTGATGATCTCCGCTATCGGTGTGAGCTATCTGCTGCAGAACCTGGCCCTGTACATCACGGGCGGTCTGAACAAAAACTATCCGGCCATCCCCTGGATTTCCGACAGGATTACGGTTTTCGGCATGGAGACCACGCGGGTTACCGTCATTACGCCTTTTCTGACGATCTTCCTGGTGGCGGTGCTGGTGTGGCTGATTAACCATACCAAGATCGGCATGGCCATGCGTGCAGTCTCCGTGGATTTTGAGACCTCGCAGCTCATGGGCATCAAGATCAACAGCGTCATCTCCGCCACCTTTATCATTGGTACCTTCCTGGCGGCGGTGGGCTCTGTGCTGTATTTTACCAACTATCCTGGGGTCGTGCCCACCTCCGGCGCCATGCCCGGCCTCAAGGCCTTCGTAGCGGCTGTCTTCGGTGGGATCGGTTCCATTCCCGGCGCGGTGATCGGCGCCTTCATCATCGGCATCTGTGAGAGCATCATCAAGGGGCTGGACACGATCCTGATCGTCAACGGCGCTATTACAGAGCAGATCGGACTTGCGACCTTCTCCGACGCTTTCACCTTTGTTCTGCTCATTGTTATCCTGGTCTTTAAGCCTACTGGACTCTTTGGCGAAAAGACCACCGACAAGGTCTGAGAGGGGGGCGCACTATGACGGAAACAAAAAGCCGCAGAGCTTCCTGGCTTGCCCTGCTCCTGATCCTTCTGTTTTGGGCTGCAGTTATCCTGCTCGACCAGATTATTAAGCCCACTGACAAGCTCTACATGCTGCTGACGGTGCTGCAAAAGGGCTCGGTTTACGCCCTGGCGGCAGTATCTATGAACCTGCTCAACGGCTATACGGGCCTGTTTTCCCTCGGCCACGCAGGCTTCATGCTCGTGGGCGCCTATACTTATGCGATCTTCACCATCCCCTCGACGGCGCGGGATACGGTGTATCAATACTATAACGCGGCCATCCGCGTTTCCTTCCCGGAAATCTTCAGCGGTGCGCTGGGCGGTTTTGGCACGGTGCTGGGCGTCGCTCTGGCCGTAATCCTGGCGGGGCTAATGGCAGCAATCCTAGCCTATCTAATCGGCCTGCCGGTGCTGCGCTTAAAGTCGGACTATCTGGCGATCGCGACGCTGGGCTTTGCAGAAATCGTTCGCGCTGTCTTTCAATGGAGCAAGCTCGGCCCTATCACCAATGGCTCGAATCTGCTCAAGAGCTTTGCGCGTACCAGTACCTTTAAGCTTAGCATCGGGGAGATGAGCATCAGCCTGTCCACCTTCGTTCCGGTGCTGATTGCGACCTTGTCCATCACGGTTATCGTGCTGATCGTCAATTCTACTTACGGTCGCGCTTTCAAAGCGATCCGGGACGATGAGGTTGCCGCAGAGGCCATGGGTATCAACCTCGCCCGGCACAAGATGCTTTCTTTCGTGACGAGCTCCTTCTTCGCTGGCGTGGCCGGCGCCACTATGGCGATGGTACTCTCGATTGCCCAGGCCAACAATTTCAAATCCGCCATGACCTACGAGATTCTGCTGATGGTTGTTCTTGGCGGCATTGGATCGATCTCCGGCTCGGTGATGGGCTCGATGCTCTTTGTGGCCGCATCTGAGTGGTGGCTGCGTGGCCTCGATTCCGGGCGTTTCCTTGGCATCAACGCTCCGGGCGTTTTCCGCAACGGCTTCCGCCTGGTCGTTTTTTCCGTGGTCATCATGATCGTGGTGCTCTTCTTCCGCAAGGGAATCATGGGTGAGCGAGAGTTGCCAGATCTCTTCCGTAAGCGAAAGAAGCCTGCGGTAAAGGAGGCGACGGAATGAGCGAGAAGAGACAAATCCTGAAGGTGGAAAATGTTACCATGCAGTTTGGCGGCGTGGTGGCTGTGAACGATTTGAACCTGGAGGTTGAGGAGGGCGAGATTGTCGCCATCATCGGCCCCAACGGCGCTGGAAAGACGACGGCCTTTAACGTCATTACCGGTGTGTACGCGCCCAGCAACGGCCGTGTGTATTTCGATGAAAAGTGTGTGGTTGAAAACCATCCGCACGGAAAGCAAAAGAAGCTGTACATGGGCGAAAACGCTGACGCCTACAGCCGCGTCCTGGAGCCGACGCCGGATCAGCTTACGAAATTGGGCATGGCCCGCACCTTCCAGAATATTCGCCTCTGGAAGAGTATGACGGTCTTTGACAACGTGCTGATTGCCAAGCATCTGCATCGCAGCAGCAATCTCTTTACCGCTGCGTTTCGCGGCAATAGAAAAGAGGAGCAGCGACAGCGGCAGGAAGTGGACGAGCTGCTGGAGGTTGTGGGCTTAACGGATGTGCGGGACGAGCTTGCCACCTCGCTGCCCTACGGCAAGCAGCGGCGGCTGGAGATCGCCCGGGCACTTGCGGCTAATCCCAAGCTGCTATTGTTAGATGAGCCGGCGGCAGGCATGAATCCGCAGGAAACCCAAGAGCTGACCCGGTTTATCGGGGAGATCCGCGATCGTTTCCAGGTGACGATTCTGCTGATTGAGCACCACATGGATCTGGTCATGGACATTTCCGACAGAATTTACGTGCTGGACTTCGGCAAGCTGATCGCCCAGGGAACGCCTGCGGAGATTCAGAGCAATGAAAAGGTGATTGACGCGTATCTGGGGGTGGTAGACGATGCTGAAAATACATGACCTGCATGTGTCCTATGGCGGGATCAAGGCCCTGCGCGGCATTGACCTGGAGGTCCCGGACGGTAAGATCGTTACCCTCATCGGCGCGAACGGCGCCGGGAAGTCCACCACCTTGCGTACCATTTCCGGACTGGTCAAGGCGGAGAGCGGTTCGGTGACCTACAATGGGGTCGAGCTGCTGGGTCAACCCATATACAAGATCCTGGAGATGGGCATCGCCATGGTTCCCGAGGGCCGGCGGGTTTTTGCGAACCTTTCGGTTTTGGAGAATCTGAAAATCGGTGCATATCTGCGGAAGGATCGCAATGAAATCGAGACGGATCTCAAGTGGGTGTACTCCCTGTTTCCGCGACTGGAGGAGCGTTCCTGGCAGCTGGCCGGAACCCTTTCCGGCGGCGAGCAGCAGATGCTGGCGGTAGGACGCGCGCTGATGAGCCGCCCGAAGCTGATGATGATGGACGAACCCTCCTTGGGTCTTGCGCCCCTTGTGGTCAAAGGGATCTTCGAAATTATCAAAGAAATCAACAGGCAAGGCGTGACGGTGCTGCTGATTGAGCAGAACGCCAACATGGCTCTGAAGACGGCGGATATCGGATACGTGTTGGAAACCGGTCAGATCACACTGACGGGAAGCGGGCAGGAATTGCTCACGAATGAAGCGGTCAAAAAAGCTTATTTGGGAGAATAAGAGGAAACCGGCGCTGCATTTCGCAGCGTCGGTTTTGCCTTTACATCTGTTTCTTCTCGTGTTAGAATAACCGGGACATTAGATGGGAGCAGACTATGTTTAACAGGCTCAAACAGATCAAAAATCAATATGAACAGCTTTGCAGACGCATGGAGGAGCCAGAGACCTATACCGACGCGGCTCTCTACGCCAAATGTGAGCGGGAGGCCAGAGAACTGGCCCCGGTGGCGGAGGCGTATGCAGACTATGAGAACGCCAGGAGCAGCATGGAATCTGCACAGGAGCTGCTGAACGACCCGGAGCTGCGGGATCTGGCCCAGGAAGAATACCAGACTGCTCGGGCAGAGCTGGAGCGGCTTGAGGGCGTGATTCGCCTTTTGCTGCTGCCGAAAGACCCCAATGATGAAAAGAACGTGATCGTGGAAATCCGCGGCGGCGTCGGTGGGGAAGAGGGCATGCTCTTCGCAGCGGACCTGTTTCGTATGTACAGCATGTACGCGGAGTCCAAGGGCTGGAAAATCGACGTTGCCAACGTAAGTGAGACGGAGTTGGGCGGCCTGAAGGAGATCAGCTTTGTGGTGGAAGGAAGCGGAGCATACTCCCGCTTGAAGTTTGAGGCCGGAGGACACCGGGTACAGCGGGTACCGGTGACGGAATCCGGCGGCAGAATCCACACCTCCGCCGCCACAGTCGCCGTGCTGCCGGAAATCGGGGAAGTGGACTTCAAGCTGGATCCCAGCGACCTGAAGATCGATACCTATCGTTCCTCCGGGGCAGGTGGCCAGCACGTGAACAAAACAGAGAGCGCCATCCGGATTACCCACTTGCCCACCGGCCTGGTGGTAGAGTGCCAGGATGAGCGCAGCCAGCATAAAAACAAGGACCGGGCGATGCAGATTCTTCGCGCTAAGCTTTACGAGCGGGAGCAGGAGAAGCAGAACGCGGCCTTAGCGGCTGAGAGAAAGAGTCAAATCGGCTCAGGGGATCGCAGTGAGAGGATCCGCACCTATAACTTCCCACAGAATCGAGTGACGGATCACAGACTGGAGGGCGATACCAAGAACTTTAACCTCTCCGCCATCATCAACGGGAATCTGGATGAACTGATTGACGCGCTTGTGGCGGTAGATCAGGCAGAAAAGCTCAGTAGACAGGCGGGGATGTAAATGGATACCGAAATCTTGCGGGACAATATGGCACAGGCTGCCGCCTGGATTCGGGCGGGTGAACTGGTGGCGGTGCCTACGGAGACTGTATACGGTCTGGCGGCAAATGGCCTGAACGCGGATGCGGTGTACAGGATTTACGAGGTCAAAGACAGGCCGGAGAACAAGGCTCTGGCACTGATGGTGCCGGATCCGCAGGCCATAGACCGCTATTGCCGGGATGTTCCGGAAGCGGCCCGCGCCTTGGCAGAGGCGTTTTGGCCGGGGCCGCTGACCCTCATTCTCTCGGCCTCGGAAGCGGTACCGGAAATCGTTCGTGCCGGGGGAAGCACCGTTGGGCTGCGATGTCCGGATCATCCGCTGACGCTGGAGGCTTTGCGGCTGGCGGATCTGCCCTTTGCAGCGCCCTCGGCTAACCCCTCCGGGGAACCCAGCCCCAAAACGGCACAACAGGTCTACCGCTATTTTGCAGGAAGAATTCGTGGGATTGTGGACGGCGGACCCTGTGGGATCGGCTTGGAATCCACGATCTTGGATATGAGCGCGACGCCCTATCGCATCCTCAGACAGGGTGGCTTGCCGGAGGCGGAGATCCGAGAGGAACTTGCCCGGCAGGTGAGCTGTATCGGCATCACCGGCGGCACCGGCTGCGGAAAGACGACGGCGCTGCGGGAGCTGGAAAAGCAGGGGGCTTTGGTTTTGGACTGTGACGCCATCTATCACCAGCTTCTGGAGGGCAGTGAGGACATGCGCAAAGAGCTGGAGGCACGTTTTCCCGGCGTCGTCCAAGAGGGTAAAATCCAGCGCAAGGCTTTGGGCGCCATTGTCTTCGCGGATGAGCAGGCATTGGAGGATCTGAATCGGATCACCCACGCGTACGTGGGCCGCGCCGTGGAAGCCCGCCTGGAAGACTGGGCCATGCAGGGCGGCAGGCTTGCCGCTATCGACGCCATTGAATTGATCAGCAGCGGACTCGCCCGGCGATGCCTGGCTACTGTGGGGATCCTGGCCCGGGAGGAGATCCGGGCGGAGCGGATCATGCGGCGGGACTGCATCAGCAAGGACTACGCGATCCTTCGGATCCAGGCCCAGAAGCCAGATTCCTACTTCATCGACAACTGCGACTACGTCGTGGAGAATAACGAAACGGAAGAAGCCTTTTCGCAGAGATTTAACACCATATTGAAGGAGATATTGAAGCATGGATGAACTGAGAAGCAAGCTGTTTTACGAGCAGAAGAATGGCTACGATCTGATCGATACCGCCCAACGCCTGGAGGCGGAGAATTACGCCAAGGCGTACATGGACTATCTCAACCGCAGCCGAACAGAGCGGGAAGCGGTGGACAACGCCATTGCCATGGCCCAGGAGCAGGGCTTTGTACCCTACGTGCCTGGTATGCCCCTTGAGCCGGGAATGAAGGTCTATAAAAACAACCGCGGTAAGGCGCTGATTCTTGCTGTGATCGGGAAGCGCCCCCTGTCCGAGGGCGCGGTGATTGCCGGTGCGCATGTGGACTCACCGCGGCTGGATCTGAAGCAGGTGACCATGTACGAGTCGGACGAGCTGTGCTATTTTAAGACCCACTATTATGGTGGCATCAAGAAGTACCAATGGGTGACTATCCCGCTGGAGCTGCACGGCGTGGTTGCGTTGAAATCCGGAGAGCTGGTGCAGGTATGCATCGGCAGAGAGGCGGATGAACCCAAGTTTGTGATTACGGACTTGCTGCCTCATCTGGCCCAGGATCAGATGAAGAAGACCATGGCCGAGGGCATTACCGGCGAGGGTCTGAACATCCTGATTGGCAGCGCCCCCTATGCGGACGAAGGCAAGGATCGGGTGAAGCTGGCGGTGATGAGTCTGCTCCACGACAGCTACGGCATCACGGAAGAGGATTTCCTCTCTGCCGAACTGACGGCAGTTCCCGCCTTTGACGTATGCGAGATCGGCCTTGATCGCTCTTTGATCGGCGGCTACGGCCATGACGACCGGGTCTGCGCCTTTGCGGAGCTGAAGGCGATTCTGGAGCTGCAGATCCCGGAGAAGACGGCTGTCTGCATCCTGGCGGATAAAGAGGAAACCGGGTCGGACGGCGTCAGTGGTATGCAGAGCGCGGCCTTTGACTGCTTCATGGAAGACCTGTGCCAAACCCAGGGCGTGGCACTACGCCGCTGCTATGAGAACAGTTTCTGCCTGTCCGCTGATGTGTCCGCTGCTTATGACCCCCTGTATCCGGAAGTGTCCGATAAGCGCAACGGCTCCAAGATCAACTATGGTATGGCGGTTGAGAAATACACCGGCGCACGGGGCAAGTCCGGCACCAGCGACGCTTCTGCGGAAGTGGTGGCCTATCTGCGGCGCCTCTTCGCCGAGAACGGCGTGGTGTGGCAGATGGGCTCGCTGGGCAAGGTAGACCAGGGCGGCGGCGGCACCATCGCCAAATTCATGGCCAAGCGCAACATCGACACCATCGATGCCGGCGTCCCGGTGCTGAGCATGCACGCGCCCTTTGAGGTGGTGTCCAAGTTTGACTGCTACATGACGTATAAAGGCGTTCTGGCCGCGTACCAGGATAAGTAAGATATAGCGCGAGACAAAACCCGACGGAGCTTCCGTCGGGTTTTTTATTGAGAACGGGGCAAGCTATGCACGAGGTGATAGCGTGGAAGAACTCAAAGAACTGGGCGCCAGCCGGGCGGGCGCGATCCACTGCCTGACGATTATCGGACAGATCGAGGGGCACCAGATACTGCCAGAAGACGCCAAAACGACGAAATATGAGCATGTACTGCCGCTGATCGCGGCCATTGAGGAATCGGAAGAGATCCAGGGACTGCTGATCCTGCTGAATACCATGGGCGGGGATGTAGAAGCCGGCCTTGCCATTGCGGAATTGATTGCGGGGATGAAAAAACCGACAGTATCCCTGGTGCTGGGCGGGGGACATTCCATCGGCGTGCCACTGGCCGTGGCAGCCAAGTGCAGCATGATTGCGCCCTCGGCGGCTATGACCATTCACCCTGTACGCATCAACGGTGTGGTGATCGGCGTACCCCAGACCTATCGCTACTTTTCCCGGATTCAGGACCGCATCGTCAGCTTTGTGACCGAGCACTCCCGCATAGGCCGGGAGGAATACCTGCGGCTGATGAATAACACCGACGAGTTGGCCAATGACGTGGGCTCTGTGATCCATGGGGAGGAGGCTGTCGGCTGTGGTTTGATTGACCGTATCGGAAGCCTGTCTGACGCCTTAGCCGTTCTGCATCAGCAGGTGGATAGATGAAGAACGGCGTCACATCCTATGCGTTTTTTGCTTGACAAAGGACGGATCTTCTGTTATGTTAAATATAATTCGTCAACAATGAATAGAAAAGGTTGGCAACGATGGAAAAGCGGGTCAGAATGATGCAGACAGGTAGACAGACGCGGTCTGTCTGCTTTGTCGCGGTTAGAATGGGGAAATAAGGCGGTGGTGTTCCCGGGGCGAATGCAGCCTCCGGGGAGGCCGCCGTTTTGTTTGGATAGATAAGAAACGCAAGAGGAAAGGACGGAAGATCGCCATGAGAAAAGGGAGAAGAATCCGTTTATGCGTCCTGCTGGCTGTGGTCCTGGTGCTGGGACTGCTGAGCATCAGCGCCGCTGCTGCAGACGGCTTCGTCATCAAAAAGGTGAACGAGAGCGGAAATCCGCTGGCAGGGGCGAAGTTTGACGTATACGGCAAGCCGGAGCTGAGCTGGGTTACACCCACGCCGGAGCCGACACCGACGCCTACGCCGGAACCGACGCCGACGCCTACACCGGAACCGACGCCGACACCCACGCCGGAGCCGACACCGACGCCTACGCCGGAACCGACGCCCACGCCTACGCCGGAGCCCAAGGAGCTCACGGTCACCAAGGAGTGGGTGACGCCGCCCGCCCTTAAGCCGCATTCGGAGCTGCCCGGCGAGGTGCCTCTGGAGCTTGGCGAGAAGAGTCCGGCCACCCGCGAGGGAGACGCTTCAGGCACCCAGACGCAGCAGCCGACTTCTGTAGAGGTGCAGCTGCTGGCGGATGGCAAGCCGGAGGGAGAAGCCGTCCAACTCAGCGAGAGCAATAACTGGACCTATACCTGGACGGATCTGGATCCGGAGAAGACCTACAGCGTGGAAGAGCTTGAGGTGGAAGGCTACGTGACGGAGATCACCGGCTCCGAGGAGGAAGGCTACACCATCACCAACTACGCGCCCAAGGACATCCGGATCGTCAAGGAATGGGTAATCAACTACTTCCAAGAGCAGGAAAAGGGCCTTGCCCCCAAGGGCTTGCAGGCGAAGCAGGCCTATGCGCCTGAGGTGCCTGCGGCGCTGAGCGGCTTGCGCGCCGATTCTTCCAGGGCGAGCCTTGCCCTGCTCAGTCAGCAGCAGTTGGTGCTGTATGCAAAGATGCAGCTGCTGGCGGACGGCGAGCCGTATGGAGAGCCCGTTACGCTCAATGATGATACTGGCTGGGTCCACACCTGGACGGGCCTGCCGGGCAACAAGACTTACACGGTGAAAGAGCTGGAATGCACCGGAGGCTTCCTGCCGAAGGATCCGATTGCTGTCGGCTCTGAGGAGGAAGGATTCAGAGTCACCAATTATAGGGAAAAGATTGTCGCTGTCCATAAGACCTGGGACTTGTACGTACAGCAGCAAGAGTCGCAGGTGCAGGAATCCTATATGCCTGATGAGCATGGCGCGCTGACCCGCCTGGGTGCCGCTTCCTCCAAGGCAGGCCTTGTTCCCCTCAGCAATCATCCGCATCCGGTGCCGCGTCCGGATTTTGTGACGGTGCAGCTGTTGGTGGACGGTGTGCCGTACGGAGAGCCCGTCACGCTCAGCGACGATAACGACTGGTACCATGCCTGGGGGTATATGCCCGGCAACAAGGAGTACAC
>CACZSJ010000101.1 GCA_902783825.1 Oscillospiraceae bacterium
CCTCCAGGACATCGGCGCCTTTCTCCGCTGGCTGCTGGAGGAAGAGCGCCTGCGGGATCTGGCCCTGCAGTCCGGTCTGGCGCCGGTACACGCCTGCGCCGCTCCGGAAGCCGGGCCGCTGACCACACCCCTCTGGGAAGTCAGCACAAGCCGCAGCCTCTTCTTTCCCGACGTCAACCCGGATTACCGGGACAACGCCGCCGAATTCGAGGCTCGCTTTCGCGCCGCACTGGAGCGGCTGGCTTGAAATTCCCGCCGCCCTGTGCTATCATGACTGCGCTGCGTAGTTCATCTTATACGATATGAGGTGTCAATATGGAAGGATACAGAATCCTGGAGATCAAGCAAAGCGTGTTTGAAAACAACGACCGGGAGGCCGATCTGCTGCGGGAGGAGCTGAAAGGAAACAAGACCTTTCTGCTGAATTTGATGAGCTCCCCCGGCTCCGGCAAGACCACCACCCTGAAGGCCACCATCGCTGCCCTGAAGGACGAGTTTCGCATCGGCGTCATGGAGGCGGATATCGACTCGGACGTGGACGCTGCCACCATTGAGCAGACCGGGGTCAAGGTCATCCAGCTGCACACCGGCGGCATGTGCCACCTGGACGCGGGCATGACCCGGCAGGGTCTGGAGGGCATGGGCGTGGAGGACGTGGATTTTGCCATCCTGGAAAACATCGGCAATCTGGTCTGCCCGGCGGAGTTTGACACCGGCGCGGTGAAAAACGCCATGATCCTCTCCGTCCCCGAGGGCCACGACAAGCCCTTGAAGTACCCGCTGATGTTCTCCATCTGCGACGTGCTGCTGATCAACAAGATCGACGTGCTCCCTTATTTTGACTTTGACATGGCCGCCTGCGAGCGCTATGTGCATAAGCTCAATCCCAAGATGCAGATTTTCCCCATCTGCGCCCGCACCGGCGAAGGCATCGAAGCCTGGACCGACTGGCTGCGCGCTCAGATCCGGGACTGGATCGGCTGAATCTCAAAAAGGAAGAGGCCGGCGAGTCAAGCTTGACTCGCCGGCCTCTTCCTTTTTGGCAGCTCCGGCCTCACTTTTTGTATTCCAAATACCGTCTGGCCGTGAGGGGAAAGCCCCGTTCGCACAAAAGCAGATAGACCCGATCCCGAATCTCCTGGGTGGTGATGATCTCTTCCTCCTGGGTCAGTCCCGCGAAGACCTCGTCCGCCAGGGCCACCGCCATCTTTTCCGACAGCCGCTCCGATCCGCTGTCCGCTGCCGCCTTCAGGATGCTCTTTGCCACCTTCTCGTCGTCGTAGACGACCACATTGCCATTGCGTTTTGTGATTTTCATACCGTTCCTCCTGCCGCGGCGCTCCGCGCCTTTTCTGTCTGCAGTATACCACAGCTTCCCGGGGAAATTCAATCGCTTCTTTGCCGCGTACGTGTCCGCGTCCTGTTTTTTCAGAAAATCGCGCCTCTCTCCGTCCTGTCCTCGATCAAATGCTCAAAGCCCTGAGCCACAATGGTGCGCACATGCTCGTCGGCCAGGGAATAATACACGGTCTTGCCTTCCCGGCGGCGGCCCACCAAATTGGCGTCCTTGAGCATACGCAGCTGATGCGAGATGGCCGACTGGGTCATCCGCAGCAGCTCCGCAATGGCGCACACGCACATCTCCGACTCCATCAGCGCAAACAGGATTTTTGCCCGGGTGGGGTCGCCAAAGAGCTTAAACAGATCCGCCAGCTCGCACAGCAGCGCATCCGTGGGAAGCTCCTGCCGGACCAGCTGCAAAATGGCCTCGTGTCTGTGTTCGCCGTCGGGGCACTGCGCCTCGCGGCAATGGTTTTCACCTTGTTTTTTCATGGAATCTCTCTCCTGTGTCAGCCTGCTGGTATGATAGCGCGCGCCAGTGGCGCTGTCAAGTGCCCGCGCCTACTCCACGGCCTTCAAGGATTCGGCCATGTTGATTTTCTCCAGCTTGCCGTGCATGGCCAGATTGGTCAGCAGGGCGAAGCCGATGGTGATAGCGAAGGCCAGGGCATAGCTCAAGGGCGTGATGCGGATCTCGCAGCTCATGTTATCCACCACGATGGCCTGGATCACCACATAGTGCAGCAGCTTGCCCAGCGCCAGGCCGATGGCGGCCCCCAGCACGGCCAGCAGCCGGTTTTCCCGCAGCACGTAAGAGGCGGTCTCCCCGGGATAAAAGCCCAGCACCTTCACCGTTGCCACCTCCCGCACCCGCTCGAGAATGTTGATGTTGGTCAGGTTGTAGAGGGTGATGAAGGCCAGCGCCCCGGAGCAGAAGATCAGCAGCAGCACCAGCAGATTCATGCTGGCCATGGACTGCTCCATGCTCTGGCGCTCCTGCGCGGTCGAAGACACGTAGGTGACCCCCTCTTCGCCCCGCAGTCGAGCGCCCAGCCGGGCCGCGTCCACGCCGGCGCCGGCGCGCAGCAGGGCCGTGTTATGCCGGGGCGCGCCCAGAGAGGCCGTATCGGCAAACACGTAATGGCCCAGATAATTTTTGCACACGCCGCTCAGACGCAGGGCATACACGCTGCCGTCGTCCAAGCTCAGCTCCAGCTCGTCTCCCGGCTGCAAATCCAGGGTCTGGGCGATCTTTTCCGTGACCACCGCCTCTCCCGGCGCCGGGAAAGGTACATCCCCTTCCTCGTTCCACAGGCGGATGATCCCCGTCAGCGCTTCCTTCTCTGCGGCGATGAGCCGGGTGCTCTTTTCCCGTCCTTCCCCGCAGCGCAGGGTCACCGGCTCCTGCCAGGTCATAGCCCAGTCCTGGGCCTCCTTTCGCCAGAGAGCCGCCGCCGTCTCGTCGTCGGCAAAGTCCTCCGGATCCAGGCTCACCGCCAGATCATAGAGGAAGATTTCTTCATACTGATAATCGCAGATCCTGGCTACCGAGTCCCGGGCGCCAAAGCCCGTCACCAGCAGCGCCGTGCAGCCGCCGATCCCCAGCAGCATCATCAGAACCCGCAAGGGATGCCGGAAGGCGTTGCGCAGACTCAGCTTGCTCAGGAAGGGCAGCCGCCGCCACAGAGGCGTCAGGTATTCCAGCAGGATCCGGCGGCCCGCTTTGGGCGCCCGGGGCCGAATCAGCTCCGCCGGCTTTTCCCGCAGCTCCCGCCCACAGGCAAGCCAGGTGACCAGCAGCGTCCCCGGCACCGCCGCCGCCAGACAGAGTGCGCACATCAGGGGGCTGAAATAAAAGTCCAGCCTGGCATAGTCGTAGATGATGCCGTAGGCCACCCACACGATGTGAGGAATGGCCCAGGTTCCCAGGAAGAAGCCCGCCGCGCAGCCCAGCAGCGCCGCCGAACCCGCGTAAAGCAGGTACTTGCTCATCACCGCGCCGCTACCGTAGCCCAGGGCCTTCATGGTGCCGATGAGCGTCCGCTCCTCGCCCACCATGCGCGTCATGGTAGTCACACAAACCAGGGCCGCCACCAGGGCGAAGAAGATCGGGAACGCATCGGCCAGGCCGTCGATGATGCGCCCGTCGCTGTCGAAGGTGCGGTAGCCGGGATTGCTGTCCCGATCCAGGGTGTACACGTCCAGCTGCAGCTTGTCCGCCAGCTCCTGCCGGGCCTCCGCCAGCTCTGCCTCCGCGTCTTCCAGCTCCCGCAGCGCGTCCGCCAGCTCAGTCTCCGCGTCCTGCTTGGCCTGCTCGTATTCCTGCTTGCCCTTTTCCAGCTGATACCAGCCGTTGTCGATCTGCCACTGGGCATCGAAGATCCTGTCTCGGTTCGCCGGGTATTCCGCTTCCGCCGCGTCCAGCTCTGCCTCCGCCGCGTCCAGCTCCGCTTTTCCTGCTTCCAGGGCCGCAAAGCCCTCCTGCAGCTGCGCCTCCTGCGCGTCCAGCTGAGCCGCGCCCTGCTCCAGCGCTTCCTGCCCGGCTGCCAGTTCCGCCTCCGGTCCGGCAAATTGGGCCTCGATGGCCGCAAGGCCCTCTTGCAGCTGGGTAAGACCCTCCTGCAGCTGGGTCATCGCCGCTTCCAGCGCGGCCCGCTCCTGCTCCGGGGCCTCTTCTCCCAGGGCCTCCAGAGCCGTTTGGGTTCCCGACAGCTGCTCCTGCAGCGCCGCCTGCTGCTCCAAAAGCGGCTGACAAACCGCAGCCTTTTCCGCCTGCAGGGTCTCCTGCCCCTGGCTCAAGCTCTGGCGCTGCGTCTCCAGCTCCCGGCGCGCCGCGTCCAGCTGCTCCCGTCCCTGGTTCAGTTCCTGTTCGCTGCGTGCCAGCGTTTCCCGGTTGGCGGCAATCTCCTGCCGGGCTGCCGGAATGGCGGCCATCCCCGCCTCTAACTGCTCCCGACTGGCGTCCAGCTCCTGCTGGCTCTCCCACAGTCTTGCCTTGGTTTTCTCGATCTCCTGTCGGGCGTCTTCCAGTTCCGTCTCCGCCTCGGCCTTTCCTTCTTCATAGTCCTGCCAGCCCTGGCGGAGCTCCTCTTCGGCCTCCGCGATCTCCTCCTCAGCCTCCTGGCGCAGCGTCGCCTGACGCAGCCGCCCCCGCTGGTTGAGCCGGGCTTTCACCGTCTCCGCCATCCGGTCACGCTGCTGCTCATAGGCCTCCGAATACAAAGTCCCGTCCAGATCGCACCACAGGGCGATCTCGTGGAAGATCTCCGAATCGAAGTCCTCCTCCATCAGATACAGAAAGGCCCGGACCCGGCCGGAGCCCAGGCTGGTATCGCCCCGGATATCGCTGATATAGCGGGGCGAGCGGCACAGGCCCACGATGGTATAGCTGCCGCCCGGCAACAGCTTCAGGGTGTCCTCGTCGTTATCCTCACTCAGACGGATGACCTTAGCCAGATCCTCCGCCCCAAACGCCCGGGCGTCGGCCAGACACTCCCCCGCCCGCTCCGGCAGACGGCCGGCCACCAGCACCGGTACATCCACCCGCCTGGGCAGCGTCTGCCAGTGATATACGTCCCGCTTTCCCTCAAAAAGAGCAAAGGCGTCGGCAAAGCAGGCGCCCTCCGCCTGGGCCACACCCTCCAGTCGGGCAAAGGCTTGCTCATCCTCCCGGCTGAAGCCAAGACTGGACAGCAGCCGGAAATCGTGGAAATGCTGGCGGCGCAAATAGCCATCCGCGGTGCCGCGCATGGCCGGATAGGAGCTTTTCAGCCCCGCGAAAAACCCGACGCCCAGGGCCACAATGGCCAGAATGGCCAGATAGCGCCCCAGACTCCGGCGGATGCTGCGCAGCAGCATCCGAAACGTACAGCGATTCATGCCCTCACCACTCCAGCTCTTCCACCGGCGTCACCTTCTCGTTGCGCTGGGCGGAGAGAACGGTGCCGCTCTTGACCCGAACCACCCGGTCCGCCATGGCGCAGAGGGCCTTGTTGTGGGTGATGAGCACTCCGGTGGTGCCGCTGCTGCGGCAGGTGTCCTGCAGCAGCTTCAAAATCGCCTTGCCGGTGCTGTAGTCCAGCGCGCCGGTAGGCTCGTCGCACAGCAGGAGCTTGGGGTTTTTGGCCAG
>CACZSJ010000102.1 GCA_902783825.1 Oscillospiraceae bacterium
GCCAAGGGGTTTCCCGCCTGCGCGGCTGTGCCCTCCTGATAGATGCCCACAACGGCGGCAATCAACAGCAGCGTCAGCAGCACCCACAGCAGCGATTGGAGTATCAGAAACATCCTGGCCTTTTTCATCCCGGTCACCTCGCATTCCCGATCCCGGGGAGGAGCAGCGATCGACTTCCTCCGGCGGGGATTGTTTTTTGCTTGATCCTCATTATAGCAAGCCGCCTGCGGGATGTCAAAAGGATCGCAGGGAAGTCTGAGCGGGCCTGCGTTGCGAAACGGCGGGATTTCTGCTATACTCCACATGGGCGGGCTTGGCCCCGCCCCCAGGAAAGGGGAAGGAATATGCCGCGAACGAGACGCTTCCAAAACAGAATACGCGCCCTGGCGCTGCTGTTGCTTCTGGCGCTGCCCTTGTGCGCCTGCGGCGGCGAAGCCCCTCAGGAAAAGCGTCGCTATGAAGGGTCGCTGGAGGAGAAAATCCGGGCCTACTATGCCGATCACGAGAGCACCGCCGCGGGCATGCAGATGGCGGTGTTTGACCGGCAGGGCGTGCTGTTCCAAGGATATTTCGGATATGCCGACCGGGAAAAGCAGATTCCCATGGACGAGAGCACCGTGATCGATTGGGGCTCCTCTACGAAGCTCCTGGTCTGGGTCAGCGTGATGCAGCTCTGGGAGCAGGGCAAGCTGGATTTGCAGGCCGATATCCGCGAGTATCTGCCGGAGGGTTTTCTCGCCGGACTGGGGGACGGCCAGGCCGTTCGCATGCTGGATCTGATGCATCACCGGGCGGGCTTCCAAGAGTATTACACGGATCTCTTTCTCCAACCGGGGGAGGAAATCCTCTCCCTGGAGCAGGCGCTGCTGCAGGATCCGCCGCCTCAGATTTTTGCCCCCGATACCATCACCGCCTATTCCAACTGGGGCGTCGCCCTGGCCGGGTATATCGTGGAGCGGGTGTCGGGCCTGTCCTTTTGCGACTACGTCCATCAGAACATCTTCGCGCCTTTGGGTATGGAAAACAGCGCCCTGGCGCCGGATTTGTCCGACAATCCTTCGGTCAGGCAGCGACGGGACAGCCTGGTTTGCTATGACGGGACGAAGCCGCTGGGCTCCGCCTTTTACGTGATCCAGCTCTATCCCGCAGGCTCCTGTGTTTCCACACTGGACGACTACCTGGCTTTCGCAGCCAGCTTTGTCCAGGACCGCTGCCCCCTGTTTGCAAGCCAGGATACGTTTGACGAGATGATGACGGCAAGCTCCTGCTTTGGTGAGACCAGCGTGGGGAAAAACGCCCACGGCTTCTGGGCCTTGCCCTACGGAGAAAACACCTGGGGTCACGGCGGGAACACCGCCGGCTGCTCCTCCTATATCCTCTTTGTCCCCCAGCGGCAGCTGGGCGCCGTGGTGATGACCAACCAGGCGGGAGAAGAGCACTTTAACGGCGACATGATGGAGCTGGTGTTTGGCCAGAGCGCCTGGGACTACCCGGCTCCCGCGCAGCAACCAAAGGGGATGCTCCACCCTGCGCGCACAGTGCTGCGTGGGCATTTTCGCGTTGCCGGAGAATCCTTCCTGTCGCCGGACAGCTTCGAGGAACTGCTGTGGACCTACAACGAAAAAGACGGGATTGCCAAGATCGAGGGACCGTATACGGACTATTACTTTGTCTCTGTGGGGGAGATGCTTCCAAGTCTGATCGCTGTGTACGGCTGGATCGCGGCGCTGCTGTTTTCTCTGCTGAGTTTGCCGATTCTGCTGCTGCGGAAGCTTCTGGCGCTTGTGAAGAAAAAGCCCGAGAGACGACTCCCCGGTGGGCGATGGAGCAGCGTCGCCGCGCTCCTGCAGCTGTTGATCGCCCTGGTGCTGCTGTTGCTTGTTGCCATGATTACGGCTTGGTGCAGGGCGGAGCAGTACCTGTGGCTGTTTCCGACAGCTGCGGCGCTGGGGGCACTGCTGGCCGCGCTGGCGGTTTACGGCGCGGTATGGACAAGGAAGAACTGGCGGGCGCTGTCCAGGGGCGGCAGGATTTACCGGGTCGCCGCGCTGGCTTTTGCCGCCCTAACCGTATACGCAATGGTCTATGAGCAAATCTGGTGAAGAAAGAGAGGCGCTGCGGCGATGGACATCTGGACGGAGCGTTTGGCGGTCAGGCATCTGCCCTGTCTGGCGCGCTGGCTGGATCGCGCGGACGCCGCATTGACGGAGAACGACTTGCCCTCGACGGCGGCGGAGCTGGAGACCTGGTATGCCGAGAGTGCCGCGGAGCCGGGGCGGCTGGACTGCCTGGTCTCGGTGTACGAGACGCCGGTGGGTCTGGCCAGTCTCCGGCGGCAGAGCGAGAGCGCGGAGACGGCGGCGCTGTCCCTGCTCCTGGGTGAGCGGGGCTACAATCCCAGCCGAACGGCCACCTACGCCGCCCTGCGGATGCTGGATCGGGCCTTTCTGGAGCTGGGCATGGTTCGGGTGAACATCCAAATTTGCCCCGGCCATCCCTGGTTTGCGGAAGTGCTTGAGCGCATGGGCTTTGCCCCCGCGGCGACAGACGGAAGGACAGCCCTGGCCGTGGCGCGGGAGGACTACATGAGCCGGAAGCATTTGTTTTGAAGAAGAAACCGTGCGGCCCCTTCCCGCCGAAGGGGAGATGTAACACGCTGCGTTGCCTTTTGCGCGGGAGACGTGCTTGCAAAGCGGCGGGCGTATCGGTATACTGGGATCGAAAACGAAGAGGAGGGCGGTTGTGTGAAAAACTTTAGCGCCAAGCTCGCGCAAAAGCGTAAAGACCTGGGGATGACGCAGATGGAATTTGCGGAGCGGCTGTCTGTTACCCGGCAGACTGTCAGCCGCTGGGAGGCGGGAGCCGTCTTGCCGGATATCGACAAGATTCCGGATATCGCCGGGCTTCTCGGCGTCAGCTGCGATTACCTGCTCAACGACGCGGCCTCGGAGGAGGGCGAAGCCGTTCCTTTGTCTCCGGCGGGGAGGCTGCTGCAGGAGGCAAGAGGAAAAACAGTCCGCTTGAGCTTCTTTGACGGAGAAGCGGATGTGGAGCTTTACAATGTGGACTGTGTCATCGAGGACTTCCAGGGCAACTGGATGAAGGTGTCGGCGGAGACGCGAAAGGGGCGGGTAGAAAAGCTGCTTCCCCTGAGCGCCGTGCGGGCCCTGTCCTTTTCATAGGAGGCGACGCGATGGAGGTTTTGGCCTTTGTATTCGGTGTTTTCGGACTGATGGCCTATGGGCAGGTGTCCGCGCTGAAGAAGCGGATCGGGGATCTGGAAAGACAGCTTGGACAAATCAACGGGACCGCCTATGCCCGGGAAAGAGAGGATCGGGCCAGGATGGCGGCGGCACACATCGGCAAACGCGTGCGGATCGCGCTGAAGGAGGATCACGAGGACGTGGACATTATGATGGCCGACAGCAAGGTCGTGATCCTGGACGCCGACCGGGACTGGCTGCGCGTGCGCGTGGAGAAGGGGAAAACCGTCAGCGAAAAGCTGATCCGCCTGGAATCCATCCAAAATATCCGCATCGAGTCATAAAAAAAGGCGCCCGCCTGCGTGAAAAGAGACGCAGGCGGGCGCTTGTTTTTTATAAAACCTTGTCCAGGAAGCTAACCAGCCGGGGGCTTTCCGGGTGGTCAAAGAATTCGTGACTGGGCTTGTCTTCCTCAATGTGACCGTCGTCCAGGAAGATGGTGCGGTCGCTGACCTCCCGGGCGAAGCGCATTTCGTGGGTGACCACGATCATGGTCATCCCGTCCTCTGCCAGGCGCTTCATCACATCCAGCACCTCGCCGATCATCTCCGGATCCAGGGCGCTGGTGGGCTCATCAAAGAGCATGACCTCCGGCTCCATCATCAGCGCCCGGACGATGGCGATGCGCTGCTTCTGGCCGCCGGAAAGCTGATGGGGATAGGCGTCTACCCGGTCTGCTAAGCCCACCTCGCCCAGCAGGCGCAGGGCCATTTCCTCAGCCGTCTCTCTGGGCAGCTTCTTGATGCGCATGGGCGCGTCGATGAGATTGTGCAGGACGTTGGCGTTGTTGAAGAGATTGAACTGCTGGAATACCATGCCCATCTTCTGCCGATGGAGGTTGATGTCCTGCTTCTTGTCGCAGATGTCTACCCCGTCGAAGATGATCTGGCCGGAGTTGGGGACCTCCAGCAGATTCAGACAGCGCAGGAAGGTGCTCTTGCCGCCGCCGCTGGGGCCGATGATGGAGACCACTTCGTTGCGGCGAAAGCCGGTGCTGATGCCCTTGAGCACCTCCAGCTTGTGAAAGCGCTTGTGCAGATCCACCACCTGCAGGAATTCATCCTTTGCCATGGGACATCCTCCTTTCCATCCAGGAGATGAGCTGACCGCCCAGGAAGGTCATGCAGAAATAGATCACGGCGGCGATGGCCAGACTGGGCAGGGTGCGGTAGGTGACGGCGATCACGTCCTTGGTCCGGAACATCAAATCGGCGATGCCGATGACGGACACAATGGAGGATTCTTTGATGACGATGACGAATTCGTTGCCCAGAGCGGGCAGAATGTTTCGAACGGCCTGGGGCAGCACCACATAGCGCATGGCCTGGCTATGACTGTAGCCGATGCTGCGGGCCGCCTCCATCTGGCCGCTGTCCACGGCCTGAATGCCGGAGCGGATGATCTCGGCCACATAGGCGCAGCTGTTCATACTCATGGCCACGATGCCCGCGGCAAAGCGACTGAAATCCGGAATGAAGGGGATGTTCGGAAACTGGATGCCCACCATGGGCAGGCCGTAAAAAATGAACATCAGCTGAACCATCAGCGGTGTGCCGCGGATGAATTCGATGTAGGCGGTGGCCAGCAGGCGCAGGGGCAGAATCTTGCTCATGCGCAGCATGGCCATCAGCGTTCCGAACACGATGCCCAACAGCACGGAGAAGGCCGAAATGATCAGGGTATTTCGGACGCCCTCGTAGAAAAAGCTGTTGTAGCGGGTGAACAGCATGGCCATTTCATTGAAAAAAGTCATCAAATGATCCTCCTCAAACCCGGTACTGACAGGAAGCCAGCCAAGGCGGCCTGCGCCGCCTTGGCTGAACTATGCTTTTGATGTAAGATTACAGGCCCATCTGTGCGGCCAGCGCGACGGCCTCGTCGTAGGCTGCCGCGTAGCTGCCGTCGGCCAGCACTTCCGCGATAACACCGTTGACCGCGGCCACCAGATCCTCATTGCCCTTGGCAATGACCACGGACTTGCCGAAGCTGGCCTCCTCCGCGGAGAACTGGAAGTTGGAGACGGCCAGAGCGCCGTTGCTGTTGGCAACGATGGAATCGCCCACGGCGGAATCCACCACCAGGCCGGCGATATTGCCGTTACTGACCTCCAGCGCCAGCTCAGGATATTTATCCAGCTCGAACAGCTGGCTGTCGGGCAGGGCCTTGGTGATCAGCTGGGACTGGATGGTGCCCTTCTGGGCGCCCACTTTCAGACCCGCCAGGGCTTCCTTGCTGGCGTAGGCGTCCACGTTTTCCGTGGCGACCACCAGATACTGCATGCTGGTCTCGTACAGATCGGAGAAGTCAATGACCTCGGCCCGCTCGGGGGTGTTGGTGAAGGCGGCAATGCCCAGATCCACCTGGCCGGCCTGCACAGCGGGAATGATGCCGTCAAAGCTCATGTCCACGATCTCCAGCTCTACGCCCAGGGCTTCGGCGATCTTCTGGGCCAGGAACATATCGCAGCCCACGAAGTTGGCGTCGATATCCTTGAACTCATAGGGGGCGTACTGTGCCTCGGTGCCCACCACCAGCTTGCCGGCGGCTTTGATCTTGGCCATCGTCGGACCGTCGGTGGCTTCGGCGGGAGCCTCCGCGGGTGCGGGGGCTTCGGTGGCGGCAGGGGCGCTGGGCTGAGAGCCGCAGCCGGCCAGCAGGGAAACCAGCATCAGAATGCTCAGTGTCAAAACGGCAAATTTGGAAATGTTTTTCATCTTTCAGATCCTCCCTTTTCATGATTCATGCATAATATGCGGGGCTTATTCCTCCGTATTCAGGATTATATGCATAATTATACACGAATATGGGCATTTGTAAAGGGGCAATATCCACGAAAGATGAATAAATATCAAAGGCGGGCTTTGTACAAAAACACAAAAGCCCGTCTTTGGGGTGTGGGGAGCCTCAGAAAGAGAGGGTCTGCATCCGGTCGAAGGCCTCCCGGAGCTTGTCCAGGCCCACGGTGCAGGCGATGCGGATATGCTGCTGCCCGGCCTGGCCGAACACATCCCCGGGGCTGACCAGAATATGAGCCCGCTCCAGCAGCTCCCGGCAGAAATCAGATGAGGACAGGCCGGTTTTCTCGATGCCGGGGAAGAGGTAGAAGGTGCCTTTGGGAGGCACCAGACTCAGATAAGGAAGCTCCTGGATCCGCTGGCTGGCATAGCGCACCCGCTGCAGATACTGGCTCACGTAGCGCTGCCGGACGTCCTGCCGGATGGCCAGGGCTTCCAGCGCGGCTCGCTGGGAGACGGAGGGCGCCGTGTAGATCAGCGCGCCGTTGATGGCGGAAAAGACCGAAATCAGTTCCGGCTCCGCCAGGATGCAGCCCACGCGCCAGCCGGTCATCAGATAGTTCTTGGAAAAGCTGTTGAGGGTGATGGTGCGCTCCGCCATATCCGGCAGGGTCCGCATGGGCACAAAGTCCCCCTCATAGAGATAAGCGGTGTAGATTTCATCCGCGGCTACCAGCAGATCGTAGTCCCGGGCCACCCGGGCGATGATCTCTGTCTCGTCCCGGTCATAGGCCATGCCGGTGGGGTTGCAGGGATTGTTGAACAGGATGGCCTTGGTTCGGGGGGTGACGGCGGCGCGGAGCCGCTCCTCGGAAAGGGCGTAGCCCTCCCGGGCGTATGTAGGCACCTCTACGCACTCGCCCCCGGCCAGCTCGATCTGCGCCTTGTAGGGGGCAAAGTAGGGACCCGGAACCAGCACCTGGTCGCCGGGATCCAGAATCCCCAGCATCACAAGGCTCATGCCCAGACAGCTGGACGCGGTAACCAGCATCCGCTCGGCGTTGACGGGCTGGCCGTAGTCTTCCTCCCAGGCGCGGCACAGAGCCGCCACCAGCTCCGGGTCTCCCTTGGGATCGCCGTAGTGGGTGTAGCCGGCTCTGGCATCCCGCAGGGCGGCGTCGATGATCCGGCTGTCGGTGACAAGATCCGTGTCGCCGATGCTCAGGTCGATCACATCCCCATAGCGTGCCAGGGCGGAGGTGTCAAGGCTCAGCCCGGAGGCGGGCTTCTGAAAGCGTTTGGCGATATAGTTTCGGCTCATATGTGTTCCTCCTGTACCACGGGCACCACGGAGCCCGCGTTGGGAATGACGAGGATGCGCTTGCCTGCCAGATCCGCCTGGGCCAGCAGAGCGGACAGATCCCGGTAGCTTTCAATGCCCATGGGGGCGGTCTCCGCCGGATCCAGACTGGACAGGAGCATCACCCGGTAGCGGCTGGCCTGTTCACAGTTGAGAAAGAACACGTAGCCGGCCACAGTGAAGTCCTCCCGCAGGCGCTGTTCCAGACTTCCGTCCCGGAGGTTCCGGCTCCAGCCGAAATATTCCGGCGGGCCGCCGCCCTCCCGCGCCTCCATGAGCAGGATCAGCGTGCCCCCGGGCTTGAGGGCGGATTCCACATTGTCGATGGCCTTGGAGCCCTGATACAGGGACATGTCCCGGGGATAGCCGCCGCAGCCGGCGACCACCACGTCTGCTTGCTCCGGGATGGGGACCTGGTATACCCGCTCCACCTCTCGGCAGGCGCGCTCCCAGGAGTGAATATAGTGGCCGGAGAAGATGGCGCAGAGCTTTTCCCCGGCGTTCATCACCAGATTCACCAGGAAGAGATTGGGCATCATGCCCGCCGCTTCCAGCATGTCCAGATGCAGGGGATTGTCCGCCAAGCGGCCGTTGCCCACCAGGGGACTGGAGCGCAGCTGGGCAGGATCCAGGGACAGGGCGTGATTGTGGCGAATGGTGGCCTCCCCGCTGATGCCGGGCAGGATGCTTTTGCGCCCGCCGCCAAAGCCTGCCATCACGTGATAGGTGGCCGCGCCCAGGCACAGACAGAGATCCGCCGTCGCCGCGATGGCGTTGACCGCCACCGGCGTGCCGAAGGAGCTAAGGCCCAGAGGGACCAGATCTGCCGCCTGGCAGTCATGGTTGACCACCCGCACCCGCTCAAAGACCGGGTCGGTGACCAGTTGGCGCAGGACAGCCTCGTCGCCGCCGGGATGGGTGCCGTTGGCGACCACGATGGTGACGTCCGCCGGGGACAGGCCGCAGTCGTCCAGCAGATAGTCCAGCAGATGCGGCACAACCAGATCCTGCCGCATCCAGAAGCGGGACATGTCGCTGATGACCAGCGCCACCCGATCTCCGGGGTGGACGCACTGACGCAGGGGGGCGCGGCCGATGGGCGCGTCCAGACTTTCCCGCAGAGCGGCGCGAATATCGCGGATGGGCGGAACCTCGTTGCCCCGGAGCTCCGCCATGACCTGCTCCTGCTCCAAGGGGACGCGCAGGCTGCCGCTGCCGTATGGAATCGTGTATTCGTGAAGCATAAAAGCACCTCGCGCAAAAGTGAATGTTCTGCATATTATCACGAATAATTATAAATGTAAAGACCGGGAGCGGCGGAGGATGGGAAGAAGGAACTTTTTCCGGGGCGCTTCGTCTTAGAAAGCGCCGGGAAAACAAAGAGAGAACGGCGGCAAGCGGAAGGACGGACGTGAAAAGGAGAGGAGGGAATTCCATGAGAGCATTTGTTGATCAGGAGCTGTGCATCGGCTGCGGCCTGTGCGCGGGCACCTGCCCCCAGGTCTTTGTTCTGGGCGACGACGGCAAGGCGCAGACCGTTGCCGACACCGCCGCAGACAATCGGGATCAGGTGCTGGAGGCCGTTGCGGGCTGCCCCGTGGAGGCCATCCGCGAAGAGGAATAAGCCAGTTGACCGGCCGTGGAAACACGGCCGCTTTCTTTTGGGGGGCACGCGTTCTGCTTGGCAGGCAAGAATCGGCAAGCCCGCTTCCATATCGAAAATCTGTGACCTGCGATCCGGGCGCGCATACGCTGCCGGAGGGCGACCCGTCATTTGGGCCGCCCTCCGACTTTTTGCGCGGAAAGGGCTCGGAGAACGGAAAAAAAGTAGAGGAACCTATTGTGTAAAAAGAGCAGCCTTGTTATAATAACTACAAGTTTTTTGTACAATTGGGGAGGAATGCCTCCTGCCGCGGCGTCTGCCGCTCCTGCCGATTCCAGGTGGGAGACGAGGCTCACGGCGGGGAAGAAGGCGCCCCACAGGGAGGAGAATGCCCGTGCTGATGTTTTTGCTATTCTTTGCGCTCTGGCTGCTGTTCAACGGGCGGCTGAGCTGGGACGTGATCGGCTTTGGCCTGGTGTTCAGCGCGCTGATCTCGGCCTTCGCGGTGAAGATCTGCGGCTGGTCCACACAGGGCAGCCGCCGTGTCCTGCGTCTGGCCGGCCGGCTTCTGGTCTACGCCGGGAGTCTGGTGGTGGAGATTGTCAAGGCGAACCTGGCCACGCTGAAGGTGATCGTTTCCCCGGGGGCAAGGCTGGTTCAGCCGCAGATCTTTCATTTTGACAGCGGATTGAACCGGGGTGGGCTTCAGACCATTCTGGCCAACTCCATCACCATCACCCCCGGCACCTATACCATCGGCATCCAGGGCCGGGAGCTGACGGTGCATGCCCTGAACCGGGAATTTGCCGAGGGCACCCCCGGCAGCGGCCTGAACCAGCAACTGATGGCCATGGAGGATGCGCTGGCTGAGGCCGGAGAAGGGAGGGACGCGGTATGAGCCTGTTCATGCACAGGTACCTTGTGGTGATCCTGGCGATTCTGGGGACCCTGACCCTGCTGGCCCTGGCATACGCGGTGCTGGGCAAGCGCTTCACCGACAAGATCGTGGCGGCCAACCTGATGGGCAGCCTGGGGGTCAACTTGATTGTGATTCTGGCCCTGCTTCTGGGGGCGGATTATATTCTGGACATCGGCCTGGTCTTTGCGCTGCTGGCCTTCCTGATGGTGATCGTGCTGTGCCGTTTCGTGCAGAACGATACCCTGCGCCGGGAGTCGGAGGAGCAGAACGGCGCCGGAGAAGGGGAGGTGCGCCATGATGCTTGAGATTCTGGCGGCGGTGCTGATCGCCCTGGGCGTGGTGTGCTGCGCCCTGGCCATGTTTGGCGTCTACCGCTTTGACTACGTACTGACCCGGATCCACGCCGCCGCGGTGGTGGATACCCTGGGCACGCTGCTGATTTTCCTGGGGCTGATCCTGCTCCGGGGCTTCGGCTGGGCCAGCGCGAAGATCCTGCTGATTCTGATTTTCCAATGGGTGACGGGCCCGGTCTCCACCCACCGCATCAGCAAGGTGGAGCTGATGACCAACCCGGACTATGACAAGCACTGCGAGGTGATAGAATGATCGCCATTGAATATTTGCTGCTGATCGGCTTGCTG
Source organism: Oscillospiraceae bacterium (assembly GCA_902783825.1). Classification (GTDB taxonomy): domain Bacteria; phylum Bacillota; class Clostridia; order Oscillospirales; family Oscillospiraceae; genus Limivicinus. The sequence continues at coordinate 10,522 of CACZSJ010000102.1, forward strand.
GTCTGCGCCGTGGCGGCCAACTTCACCCGCAAGATGCTGCCCACCATCATCATCTATGCCACCTTCGGCACCATGCTCAGCACCATCTGGCTGCTGCTGGAGGCGCCGGACCTGGCCATTACGGAGGCGGCCGTAGGTGTGGGGATCGACACGATCCTCTTCCTGCTGGCCATCCGGAGTATGCGTCGTTTTGACGGGACGGGAGGGGGAAAATGAATATGCCTTCCTGGTTTGAGGCGCTTTTGCGCTGGACAGACGGAGACAGCCCCAGCCTGCCGGAGCCTGCGGCCCATGTGGAGCAGAGCGCGCCGTCTCCGACGGAGGAGGACACGGCCTATCACAGCGGCCCCTCGCTGCTGCAGGAATCCGCCGCGCCGGTGCGTCAACTGCTCACAAGGCTGTTCGCCATCATCGCCTGCGCGGTCTTCACCCTGGTGATGCTGGCCACGGTGGCCTACCTGCCCCGCTTCGGCGACAAGAGCAACGCGCCCATCAACGAGACCTCCCGCCGCTATATTGAGCAGGGCGTGGAGGACGTGGGCGCCACCAATCTGGTGACCAACATCATCCTGGTCTACCGGGGCTTTGATACTTACGGCGAGAGCTGCGTGCTGTTTCTGGGCGCCACGGCGGTGATCATGCTGCTGTCGGTGGACAGCAAGAACACCAGCAAAGCCGACGAGGAGGAGCAGCGCCGCAGCGACGAGCTGGATCAGGCCCACCGCAATCAGATCCTGGGCCACATCACCACCATCCTGATGCCGGTGATCGTGCTCTACGGTCTGTACATCCTCTGCAACGGACACCTCTCGCCCGGCGGCGGCTTTGCCGGCGGCAGCATCCTGGGCGGCGCGCTGATCCTGTGCGAGACCGCCTTCGGGGTGGACAAGGTGCGCAGCTTCTTTAACCACCATATTTA
>CACZSJ010000103.1 GCA_902783825.1 Oscillospiraceae bacterium
GGCGGAAGAATTGCTGAACCGCCTGGAAAAAAACGAGCAGGACTGCGCTCTGGTCTGCTCCCCCGCTACAGCGGTGCTGTTGATGGACCGGTTGCGTCGCCGGGGCTACTGTTTCCATCGCAGCGGCTTTGGCCGCCCGCGCCCCCTGGAGCAGATCCTGGCCACCCAGCGGGAGGCACATTGCGGCGGCTGCTCCCACAACTGCTTTCTTTCCAACCCCGGTTGCGGAGTTGGCCGCGACAAGGCCGCCCGCGGCGCTCACCGCAATTCCCGAAACTGAACACAAGGGACGCTCAAGCGAGCGTCCCTTGTGTTGTTTTAAGCGTCGGCGCCAGAACCGGACGCGAAACAAATCCAGCCTTCGAGCCGGAGAAGAGAAAAACGAGCGTGCAGCCGCACGCTCGTTTAGCTTGTCTGATTCAGTTTCCTTTATGACTCCTTGGCCTGCCGTATGGACAGGCTGATGCGCTTTTTCTTTTCGTCCACTTCTAAGACCACCACCTGCACCACGTCTCCCACCGACAGAAGCTCCGAGGGATGCTTGAGATAGCGGTCGGCGATCTGGGAAATGTGCACCAAACCGTCCTGGTGGACGCCAATGTCCACGAAGGCGCCAAAGTCGATGACGTTGCGCACCGTGCCGCTGAGCTTCATCCCGGGCTTGAGATCACTGACGGAGAGTACGTCGGTGCGCAGGATGGGCTGGGGCAGGCTGTCCCGGATGTCTCGCCCGGGCTTACACAGCTCTCCAATCAAATCCTGCAGGGTAGGCAGACCCACGCCGATTTCCGCCGCCAACTTCTCCGCACCGTAAGCCTGCACCGCCTGGGGCAAATCTCCCAGCTTACCTGCGCACACATCCGCCAGGCTGTGCCCGGTCAGAGCCAGCAGGGCCTCCGCCGCAGCGTAGCTCTCCGGATGCACCGCCGTATTGTCCAGCACGTTGGCGCTCTCCGGCAGACGCAGAAAGCCGGCGCACTGCTGGTAGGCCTTGGGCCCCAGCTTGGGAACCTTCTGCAGCTCCCGCCGCTGGGAAAAGGCGCCGTTTTCCTCCCGATAGGCCACGATGTTCTTGGCCGTTACCGCGTTCAACCCGGAGATCCGCCGTAACAGGGAGGGCGAGGCCGTGTTCGCGTCCACACCTACCGCGTTGACACAGTCTTCCACCACCGCGTCCAGCGCCTCGTCCAGCTGCTTGGCCGGCATGTCGTGCTGGTACTGTCCCACGCCGATGGCCTTGGGCTCGATCTTCACCAGCTCGGCCAGGGGATCCTGCAGCCGCCGGGCAATGGACACCGCGCTGCGCAGATTCACGTCGTACTGGGGAAACTCCTCCGCCCCCAGGGGGCTGGCCGAATAGACGGAGGCCCCCGCCTCGGACACGATCATGTAGCTCAGATGCGCGCCCTTCTCGTTTTCCTGGCGGATCAACTCCACCGCCATCTGCTCGGTCTCCCGGCTGGCGGTGCCGTTGCCGATGGCAATGTGCTCCACCCCGTGGCGGCGGACCAGGGCCGCCAGCTTGGCGATGGCCTCGTCCTTCTGCCGCTGGCCGTGGGTGGGATAGACCACCGCCGTGTCCAGCACCTTCCCGGTGCCGTCCACCACCGCCACCTTGCAGCCCATCCGGTAGCCCGGATCCAGGCCCATGGTCACCTTGCCCTTCACGGGCGGCTGCATCAGCAGCGGCCGCAAGTTCAGTGCGAACTGCCCGATGGCGCCCTCGCAGGCCCGCTCGGTCAGCTCCGTCCGGGTCTCCCGCTCCATAGAGGGGAAGAGCAGTCGGTCGTAGGCGTCCAGGGCCGCGGCTTTGACAAAGTCCATGGAACGGCTGCCGGGGACGACCACCGACCGATATACCGTCTGCATGGCCCGCTCATGATCCAGCAGCAGGCCGACCTTCAGGAATTTTTCCTTTTCACCCCGGTTGATGGCCAGGATCTGGTGCCCCTGCAGCCGGGACAAGCTCTGCGTGAAATCATAGTACAGCCGATAGACGCTGTCCTCCTCCCCCGCCGCCTCCGAGCGCAGCTGGCCCATGCGGCCGATCAGCTCTCGCAGACTTTTGCGCAGAGCCGCGTCGTCGCTGATCTGCTCAGCGATGATGTCCGAAGCGCCCGCCAGCGCCGCCTCCACGTTCTCCACGCCTTTCTCCGCGTCCACATACGCGGCGGCCGCCTCCTCCGGCGAAGGGCAGTCCCTCCCCTGGGCAAAAAGCAGCTGAGCCAAAGGCTCCAGACCCTTTTCCTTGGCAACCGTCGCCCGGGTGCGCCGCTTCTGCTTGTAGGGTCGGTACAGATCCTCCAGCTCCGCCAAGGTCCCGGCGGCGGCAATGGCCGTGGCCAGCTCTTCCGTCAGTTTCCCCTGGCTTTCGATGGCGCTGAGCACCGTCTCTCGCCGCTCCTGCAGGCCCCGCAGATACTGCAGCCGGCTTTCCAGCGTACGCAGAACGCTGTCGTCCATGGCGCCGTGCAGTTCCTTGCGGTAACGGGCGATGAAGGGGATCGTATTGCCTTCGTCAATCAGGCGGATCACGTTTTCCACGTACTCCGGCTTCTGCTGAAGCTCTTCCGCCAGGGTCTGAATCAAGTCGTTCATACGCGTTCCTCTCAAGATCGGAGCCGTAGCTCCGGTATTTTTCATGTTCTCCGGGCGCGGCGGTTTATGCCCAAAGGGGCAAAGCTCAGGAATTCGCGGCGCGCGGCTTGGCTTTGCTTTTGGTCAGGTCGTAGCTGATCTCAAGCAACTCCCGTATGAGTTCGTCTTCCGCCGTGCCGTCCAGCAGAATGGTCAGCCAGTGGTCTTTGTTCATGTGATAGCCCGGCAGAATACCCGGCTGCTTGCGGTAGGCGTCCATCAGAAGTGGGCCGCACTTGGTGTCAACGATGTCTACCAGTCCGTCACAGTCGATGCCCAGGCGCCTGTAGGGAAGGCGCATGGCCACGGCAAACCATTTTCGGTTCGCCCTGTGGCGAAAAATGAAATTTTCGTCCGCCCAGGGGTATTCGGGATCCGTTGAAAACCGCTCCGCAACATAGCGGATCAACTGCTCTTTTGTCATGCTGCGTCCTCCGTTCCCATTTGCCGCCCCGTTCCTGGCACAGCCGCGCTGTCCTCGGCCACGCAGAGCGGGTGCTCGCAGCGGCTCACGCCTTCAGTCGATACGTCCAATTCCGATTCTCGCCCTCGGCGACGATGAGGTTTTCGTCGATGAGTTCGGCAAGGAGATCCTTCACCCGGGAGGGCTTGAGCCCTACGTATGCGGCGATCTCCGAAGCCTTGGCTGCCGGATGGTCGGTTAAGTATTCAATCATCATCTGTCTTTTGGCCGATTCGATTGCCAGGCTGATTTTATCCCCGCTTTTTATCGCCGGTGCTTCCTTGCGCGACGGCGATAAGCGCAGCGACAAGGTGGTCCTGTCGGGATTCATCTGCTGGGCAATCATCGGCTCCGGCCAGCCCTGCTCCCTCCAGACGTGAAGGATATTGGGAATACCGCTTCCGGAGCGCTCTCCAATATCAATCATACTGAACATTTTCAGCATGCTGCCGTTGCGCGGATCGGACAGACCGCCGCTCCTGGCTGTGGAAAGCGCAATGCGAAACGCGCCCGGATTGGTCAAGGTGATTTCGCCGCGGCGCTTGATGATCACAAGCCCGCCTCTGCCGTAATAATCGGCATGGACCAGGCAGTTGGCGAGCGCCTCCCGCAAAGCCTTGTACACCGGGCTATTCCCTGCCCGGTGTGCCCCGTCCCTCTCGGAGGCAGGCGCGAGGTTGAGGCAGAGCTTATCTTCGACAAGAGAATAAAAGTCAAACACGTTGCCGCTCCAGCCGCCGGAAGAGGAACAAATGCAATCCGCCGGGCGCGCTGGGTCGTCGGATTCCTCACGATACTCCAGCCTGTATTGCGGGTATTCCCGCAGGATGTCGCGCCCCTTGCCAAACATCAGCAGCCCGGCGGCGGTCGGGTGCATTTTGCCGCCCTGTCCAAGCGCAGCGGCACCCAGCTCCACAAGAAACGCCTCGTCATCCAGTTTGTCCCACATATGCTCGGGTCTGGAAATCCGCATCTGCTGCCGAAAGGCGCGCAGACTCCCGGTGTTGAACACGCTCATGTCCATTTCGGACAAAACCCGCATGTCCTGCGTTTTGGCGGAGGCGTCGCGGTTCATGGCGTGCAATTCCTCGCTGCTGCACTTGTAGTCGCCCTCGCCGCTGCGGCGATAGGCGTTGCGCGGATCGCCATCCACGTATACCGGTCGCTCCCATCGCTGCGCCCGGGGAACGGCGATGACGATGATGTGATTGCCGCCCACGTCTTCGATTCGCACATCCCGCTCCAACAGCACGTTTGCGCTGGCCTTTTGGGGATCGTTCACCAGCTCCCAAAACTCCCGAACCAGGCGCTCCGGATCCGGCAGATCCACGGCATGCAGAGATTTGTCCTTGTGCTCCTCAACCCCCAGCAGGATGAGTCCGCCCAGCGTGTTGGCAAAGGCGGAGTAGGTCTCCCAGATGCTGTGCGGCAAGCCGCCCAAAGCTTTTTTGGCTTCGATACGGTTGTTCTCTCTGTATTTTTCCAGATTGTTCAGGTCAACCATGTTGATTCCTCCTGTCCCGGAATATGCGCCTGACGGAGTTCTTCTTTTTTACTATACCACATTTTCTCCAAAAGTGCGATTTCAAATTGCGTGACATTGCTTGACATTTTGTTGTGAAACGCGTGATCGTTGGGAGAGAGAGAAACGACCGCCGCGGCGATGGTGCATGGAGAAAAAGGCCTGTATAGCGTTCGGCAACTTGCACGGACAGGCTGTGCTAAAATTGTGAATACCGCAGAAAATCGACCGAAAAGCCGGAGGACCATGATTTATTTTGTTAAACTGCTTGACAATATCCTGGGGAAAATATATAAATAATATGGGAATTGTCCGCAAGAAATTTATGCAACATTTCAATTCATTCCGGAATCCGAGGGGGCGTGAGCTGATGAAAGACACCATTGTTTCCATGCAGGGCATTTGCAAAAGCTTTCCTGGCGTGAAAGCGCTGGACAATGCTCGCTTTGAACTCCGTTCCGGAGAAGTCATGGCTCTGCTGGGAGAAAACGGTGCGGGAAAATCCACGCTGATGAAGATTCTAAGCGGCGTATATACCAGAGACAGTGGCACAATGGAGATCTTCGGCAAGAGCTATGACGATTTGCTTCCGAAGCAAGCGCAACAGTTGGGCGTGGCGATCATCCATCAGGAGCTGAATATGTGTCCCCATCTGAGCGTGGCGGAAAACATGTTTCTGGGCCGGGAGATCATGAAGGGCTTTACCGTGGATCGCAAGGCCATGGAGGAGGCCGCAAAACAGATACTTGACGATCTGCATATCGATATTGATCCGGGAGAAACGGTCGGAAATCTGCCGGTATCGAAACAGCAGATGGTGGAGATCGCGAAGGCGCTTTCCGTCGATGCCAAGGTTCTGATTATGGATGAACCGACCTCCGCGCTGACGGCCAAGGAGATTGGTGAGCTCTTCCGGATTATCCGCAAACTGCGTGACGACGGCTGCGGCATCGTTTACATCTCCCATCGCCTGGAGGAGCTGCAGCATATTGTGGACCGGGTTACCATCATGCGGGATGGCCAGTATATCACCTGCATGGACTTCAAGGACACGACAATGGATGAGATCATCACCCACATGGTTGGGCGTGAGATCAAGGAAAAGTTTCCGCGGGTCACGTGTGAAAAAGGTGAAAAAGTTTTCGAGGTACGCAACCTCAACGCCGGGCGGATGGTCCGTGACGTGAGCTTCGCGTTGTACGCCGGCGAAATTGTGGGCTTTGCCGGCTTGATGGGCGCGGGCCGTACAGAGACGACGCGCGCCATTTTTGGCGTGGACCACAAAGAGTCCGGAGAGATCCTGCTTGATGGGAAGCCGATCCCCATACACACGCCGGCCGACGCCATCAAGGCGGGCATCGTGCTGGTGCCGGAAGACCGAAAGAAGGACGGCCTGTGCACCAAGCTGCCCATCCGGGAGAACATCGCCATGCCGAATCTGGACCTGCTCTGCGGCGGATTCGGCGTCGTCAACCGGAAGAAGGAAACCGCCATGTGCGAGAAGGCGGTCTCCGACCTAAAGATCAAAACACCCAATCTGGAGATCGACGCCGGAGGCCTGTCCGGCGGCAACCAGCAGAAGGTGGTCGTGGGCAAATGGCTGGCACGCAACTCCCGAGTCGTCATTTTTGACGAGCCTACCCGAGGCATCGACGTGGCCGCGAAGGTGGAAATCTACAATCTGATGAACCAGCTCAAGCAGCAAGGGATTGCGGTCATGTTTGTTTCCTCCGAAATGCCGGAGGTCATGGGTGTGGCCGACAGGATCATCGTCATGTGCGACGGGCGTATCACGGGAGAACTTATGGCCCGGCAGGCCAGCCAGACCGAGATTCTGACCTTGGCGACCAAGTTTGAAAATAAGCTTGCGGAGACGGCAGCTGAGGAGGGGCAAGACGCATGAACGCAATAAACGAGAAAAAGAAGAGCATCACGGCCATACGAGGGATGGGCGCGGCGCTGGTCGGCTTTGCGGGCTGGCTTGTGTTGTACGTTGTCTTCGGTCTGATTGAGCCGAACATCTTTACGACGAACAATATGCTCAACCTCCTGCGCTCCATGGCGAAATACCTGTTGGTCGGCGTGGGACAGGGCGTGATTCTGATCACCGGAAACATCGATCTGTCCATCGGCTCGGTGGTTGCCATGTCCGCCATGATCTCCGCAACGATGATGAGCAAAGGCATTTCCGCTATCGTTGCCATCACAGCGGCGATTGTCTGCTGCCTCCTTGTGGGCCTGATCAACGGTCTGCTGGTGGGCAAATTCAAGCTGCCCCCCTTTATTGCGACGCTGGGCACCATGTTCTGCGCCAGAGGCGTCGCCTATATGGCCAACGGCAACCGCAACACGGACGCGATCGTGTCGGGCCTGGGAAAGGAAGCGGGCGACGCCTACCAGAAGTTTTTCTACTACGGCAAGACCTTCGGCATCTATAACGCCTTCTGGATTGCGTTTGTGATCTTCCTGGCGGTCTTCTTCATCATGAGCAAGACCAAAACCGGCCGGCACATCTACGCGATCGGCTCCAATGTGGAGGCCGCCAAGCTCTCGGGCATCAACGTCTTCGCCGCGACGACCAAGGCCTATCTCATCAGCGCCTTCTGTTCGGCCGTGGTCGGCCTGATCCTGGCGGGACAGGCGGGCATGGGGAACATGGAGGCCGGCAACTGCTACGAGATGTACGGCGTTGCCGCAGGCGTCATTGGCGGTATCTCGCCTCTGGGCGGGAGCGGCCTGCTGCTGGGCGCCTTTGCCGGCGCCGGCGTGTGGCAGACCCTGGAAAACGGCCTGGGCATCATCGGCGCGCCCGTCGGCATCCAGAGACTCGTCATCGGTGTCATTGTCGCCGGAGCCGTGCTGGTGGACGTGGTGTTCCGCCAGGGGAGCAAAAAGACCTGAGCCCTGCTGCGTTATTTTCGCGGGAAACCGCGTGAATAAAGAATCAAACAAATCATCAAGGAGGAACAAGAATGAAAAAGGCACTTTCCATTCTGCTGGTGCTGACCCTGGCTGTGGGTCTGCTGGCCGGCTGCGGAGAAACACCCGCGCCTGCCGCGCCTGCTGCCACCGAGGCCGCACCTGCACCCGTCGCGGACGGCTACAAAGTCGCGCTGATCACGATGGACTCCATCGACCAGCACTGGATTACGCTTAAGGAAGGCGCGGAGAAGGCCGCCGCCGAGCTGGGCGTAGACTTGACCTTTATGGCGCCCAACACCAAGGACGACGCGCTGCAGATCGAGCAGGTGAACAACGCTGTCTCTGCGGGCAACCAGGCGATCATCGTGGCTGCCAACGGCCCCGA